>JBEQAH010000012.1:3869-18106 GCA_041640435.1 bacterium
GGGAAGTCGCGGGCGGGATCGGCACCCGCCACGTACAGCACGTCCAGCTCCCCGCGGGAAGCGGCCGCCAGCATCCCCGCGGCGCCCAGGCCCGGCTTTTCTGGAGGGGTGAAGCCCCACAGCCCCTCCAGCCGCGCACGGCTCTCTGGGTCTTGTAGCGACTTAAGACCCGGTAGGGCGTCGGGCACCATCCCGGCCACCGCCGCCCCCACCCCGCTCCCCTTCCCCCGCAGAAGCCACAGGGGTCCGCCGCACACGCTGCGCAGCGTTTCCACCGCCGCGAGCAGGCGGTCCGGTTCCGGGCCGTCCAGGCTCAGGCGGCCCACCGCGTACAGCACCGGGGTTCTGGAGCTCAACACCTTCGCAGCCTCCCGCAGGTGCGTCTCCGCCACCCCGGCCGCGGCGCAGGCAGCCTGTACGTCTACATCCGCAAGCGGCCCCAGCCCCTCTCCCCGCACCTCCGCCACCGCCCGCGCGAGCGCGTACAGGACGTCGGCCTCCGCACCGTACGCGACGAGGAACGGGTGGGCGAGGTACGGCTCGATCTCCAGTCGCTTGGCAGCGATCGCAAACCCCACGGCCCCCCGATCCAGCGTGCGCTTGGCTCGCAGCCACAGCACGGGGTACTCCTCACTCAGGTCACAGCCGACCAGCACCAGCGCCTGTGCCTGATCCATCCCGGGGAACCCTCCCGGAGTACCCCAGGGGTAGCGAAGGCTGTCAGGTGCCCAGCGGGTGTCGGCACGGCTGTCGAGGTGGTTGCTGCCCAGCGACCGGAACAGCTTGGACAGCAGGTACGACTCCTCCAGGGTGAGCCGCTCCCCGCCCAGGGCGCCCACCCGGGGCGCCGCCTCCCGCAGGGCGGCGGCCACTACCTCCAGGGCTTCGTCCCAGGTAGCCTCCCGCAGGACTCCACCCTCGCGCACGTACGGCGTCCGGAGCCGGTCTGGATGGTTGGTGTAGTCGTATCCGAAAAATCCCACGTCGCACAGCCAGATGTCGTTGATGGCAGAAGCCTCCCGCGCCCGCACCCGCACCACCTCGCCGCCCCGGGCATCCACCCAAGTGGCGCAGCCCACGCCGCAGTGGGTGCACACGTGAGGGGTGGGGCGGTTGTCCCACGGCCGCGCGCGGAACCGGTACACGCCGCTGGTGAGCGCGCCCACGGGGCAGATGGCGATGGTGTTCCCGATGAACTTGCTGGGTCGCTCCTGGGTGACGGGCGGAACGTCGATGTGGGTTTGGAACCCGCGATCGTGACCCTTCAGGGCGTGGTCGCCGGCCACCAGTTCCCCGAAGCGTGTGCACCGCCAGCACATGATGCACCGCTCCCGGTCCAGGGTGAGCACCGGGCTGAGCGGCACCGCCTTGGGGAAGTGCCGCTTGGGCTCCACGAACCGGGAGGCCCCGGGCCCGTACTTGAAGGTGTTGTCCTGCAGGGGGCACTCCCCACCCTTGTCGCAGATGGGGCAGTCCAGCGGGTGGTTGATGAGAAGAAACTCCAGGATCGCACGCCGCGCCTCCACCACGGGCGCGGTCTCCGTCCACACCACCATGCCCTCCTGCGCCTCCAGGGTGCAGGCGGTCTGCAGCCGCGGCATCTTTTCCACCTGCACGATGCACATGCGGCAGGCGCCCAGGGGAGGCATGCGGTCGTGGTAACAGAAGATGGGGATCTCGATCCCCAGCCGGGCCGCGGCGTGGTACACCGTGGTCCCCTTGGGGACCGTCACGGTCCGACCGTCGATGGTCAGGGTGACCGTGGACATCGGCTAGCCTCCCGGTGCCAGAACACCCAGGTGGAGGCGCACCGGCATCTCCACCGGCTCCCTACTAGCCCGGATGTAGGCCTCGAACTCGTGGCGGAAGTCTTCCAGTCCGGCCCGCAGGCTGGGAGGCACGCTCTCCCCGAGCGGGCACAAGCACGTCCCGGTCATGTTGCGGGCCAGGCTTTCCAGGAGGTCCAGGTCCTCCGGGCGGCCCCGCCCGTGCAGGATCCGTTCCAAGATCTGCGTGACCCACACGGTCCCCTCACGGCACGGCGTGCACTTCCCACACGACTCGTCCCGGTAGAACTCACACACCCGCGCGATCACCCGGACCATGTCCGTGGTCTCGTCCATCACGATCACTGCGCTGGAACCCAGCATGGACCCCAACTTGGCCAGCTCCTCGTGCCGCATGGGCACGTCTAGGTGCTGCGCCGTGAGCGGCCGGCTGGACGTGCCACCGGGATAGAAGGCCTTGACCCTGCGGCCTCCGCGTACCCCGCCGGCCCGCTCGATGAGCTCGCGGGCGGGGGTGCCGAGGGGAGCCTCCACCACCTGGGGGCGGTTCACGTGCCCGCTCACCGAGTACAGCTGTGGCGGCCCCTGGGCCAGCCACCACTCGGGCCCCTCGCGGACGATCCACGGCACGCAGCAAAGCGTCTCCACGTTGTTCAGCACCGTGGGCTGGTGGTACAGGCCCATCACCGCGGGGAAGTAGGGCGGCTTGACCCGCGGCATGGCCCGCTTGCCCTCCAGGGACTCCAGGAGTGCAGTCTCCTCCCCAGCGATGTAGGCGCCGGCTCCGGGGTGAACCACCACGTCCAGGGAGAAGTCGGTGCCGAGCACCCGCTTGCCGAGGAAACCGGCCCCGTAGGCCTCCGCCACCGCCCGCTCCAGCCGACGCCGCGCCTCGTAGAACTCCCGCCGCAGGTACACGTACGCGGTGTGCACCCCGTTGGCGTAGGCCGCCAGCGCGATCCCCTCCACCAGGAGGTGGGGGTCGCCCTCGATCAGCGTGCGGTCCTTGAAGGTTCCGGGCTCCCCCTCGTCCGCGTTCACCACCAGGTACTTCACCGGCGCGTGCTTGGGGACGAAGGACCACTTGCGCCCCGTGGGGAAACCGGCACCTCCCCTGCCCCGGAGCTGGGACCGGTCCACCAGCTCCGCCACCTGCTCCGGGGTGAGCTCGCGGATCGCGCGGCGCAAGGCCTCGTACCCGCCGCGGCGCACGTAGCCGTCCAGCTCAACCTGGTCAGGCTCACGGATGTGTCGCAGGAGAACCGTCACGGGAGCTCCTCCACCACGCGCACCGCGGCCTCCGGGGTGAGCGGGCCGTAGCGCTGCTCGTCCACGATCATGCAGGGCGCCTGGTCGCAGGCCGCCAGGCACTCCACAGCCAGCAAGGTAACCCGCCCGTCCGGGGTCGTCTGGCCCGCCCGGATGCCCAGGTGCTGCTCCACGCGGCGCCGGACCTCCTCCGCGCCGCACAACAGGCACGACACGTTGGTGCACAGCTGCACCAGGTGGCGGCCCACGGGCTCGGTGAAGATGAGGGTGTAAAAGCTCGCCACCTCCGCCACGAGCTCCACGGGCAGGTCCAGCAGCTCCGCCACCTCCGCCATGGCGTCCGGCGGGACCCATCCCAGCTCCTCCTGTGCCCGCAGCAGGGCGGGGATGAGGGCGGACTGGGCCACGGGGTAGCGGCCGCGCAGCGTCCGGATTTCGGCCTGCGCCCGCTCGGACAGCACCCTTCCCCTCCTCGTGGGTGTGGCCACGGCCCCCTACCGGTCCACGTCGCCCAGGACGATGTCGATGGAGGCGATGGCCACCACCACGTCGGCCAGCATCCCGCCCCGGACCATGGCGGGCAACGCCTGCAGGTTGGAGAAGGACGGGGCCCGCACCCGTACCCGCACGGGCCGGTTGGAGCCGTCGGACACGATGTAGTACCCCTTCTCCCCCCGGGGCGACTCCACCGCCGCGTACACCTCGCCCTTGGGCGGGTGAATCCCCTCGCTCACCAGCTTGAACTGGTGGATCACCGCCTCCATGGAACGCACCAGCTCCCGGCGCGGGGGGAGCGCCACCTTCCGGTCGTCGGTGATCACGGGGCCTGCGGGGAGCCTGTCCAGGGCCTGGAGCACGATGCGCCTTGCCTGCCGCATCTCCTCCATCCGCACCCGGTACCGGTCGTACGCGTCGCCGCGCTGCCCCGTGGGCACGTCGAACTCGAACTCCTCGTAGGAGGAGTACGGGAAGGCCTTCCGGACGTCGTAGGCCACCCCGCTGCCCCGCAACGTGGGCCCCGTGACCCCGTAGCGTAGGGCGTCCTCTCGGCTCAGGACCGCCACCCCCTCGTGGCGCCGTCGCCAGATCAGGTTGTCGGTGAGCATCGCCTCGTACTCATCGAGCCGCCGGGGGAACTCTTCCAGAAATTCACGGACCGCGGGGACGAACTCCTCCGGTAGGTCGGCGGCCACCCCGCCGATGCGGAAGTAGCCCGGCATCATCCGTTGCCCGGAGACCATCTCCGAGAGCTCCATGATCCGCTCGCGGTCGCGGAAGCAGTACATGAGCAAGCTGGAGACGTTCAGGTCGATCCCTGTGGTGCCCAGCCACACCAAGTGGCTGGCGATCCGGTTGAGCTCGCACAGGATCACCCGGATGTACTGAGCCCGCTTGGGCACCTGGATCCCCAACAGCTTCTCCACGGCGCTGCAGTACGCCAGCTCCTCGTGGTAGCTGGACAAGTACTCGATGCGGTCCACCAGGGGGATGTTCTGGTGGTACGTGCGGGACTCCATCTCCTTCTCGATCCCCGTGTGCAGGTATCCGATCACCGGCTGGCAGGAGACGATCACCTCGCCCTCCAGCTCCAGCACCAGCCGCAACACCCCGTGGGTGCTGGGGTGCTGGGGACCCATGTTGATCGTCAGCGTCTCCCGCGCCAGCGCCATGCGCTTCCCCGCCGCCTAGGGATCTTCGCCGGGTGCGGGGACCCGGGGGATGATCTCGCTCGGAACCTTGGGCACGTGCCCCCGGAACTCCACCGGCTCCTCCGTGAGCGGGTAGTCGCGCCGGAGGGGATGCCCTTCCCAGTCGTCGGGCATGAGGATGCGGACCAGGTTGGGGTGACCTTCGAACCGGATCCCGAACAGGTCCCACACCTCCCGCTCAAACCAGTTGGCGCCCGCGAACACGGCCACGGCGCTGGGGAGTGCAGGGTCCGTTCCCGGGACGCGGGTCTTGACCCGCAGCCGCTCCCCGCGCTCCAGGCTCAGGAGGTGGTAGACCACCTCAAACCGGGGCTCGGCGGGAAGGCGGTCCCACGCGGTGAGATCGATGAGCATCTCGAACCGCCAGGGGGTCTCCCGGAGAGCCCTCAGCACGTCCACCACCCGCTCCCGCTGTACCACCACCGTGGCGTCGCCGCGGAAGGCGTGCGCCTCCACCACCGCCGCGCCGAAGCGGTCGGCCAGGAACGCCTGCACGGGGGTGAGGACTCCCGACTCGTTCACTTCTGGCTCCCCACGCGCGCCTGTTCTCGGATCTTCTCCTGGAGCTTCATGAGGCCGTACAGCAGCGCCTCGGGCCGCGGTGGGCAGCCCGCCACGTACACGTCCACGGGCACGATCTTGTCCACGCCCTGGACCAGGGCGTAGTTGTTGTACACACCGCCGCAGGAGGCGCAGTCGCCCATGGACAGCACCCACTTGGGCTCCAGCATCTGGTCGTAGATGTGGCGAAGCACGGGGGCCATCTTCTGGCTCACCCGCCCGGCCACGATCATTAAGTCCGACTGGCGGGGTGAGGCCCGGAAGGCCTCCATGCCGAAGCGAGCGATGTCGAACTTGGAGGTGGTGGTGGCGATCATCTCGATGGCGCAGCACGCCAGCCCGAACTGCACCGGCCAGACCGACGAGCTGCGGGCCCACGCCAGCATCCGCTCCACCGTGGTGGTCAGCACGTTGCGCTCGAGCCCGCTCAGGTCCTCCCGGCTCAGGGTTGCCATTCGAACGCCCCCCTTCGCCACGCGTACACGTAGCCCAGCAACAGGACGCCGATGAAGACGAGGATCTCCCAGAAACCGAGCCACCCCAGCTCCCGGAACAGCACGGCCCACGGGTACAGGAACACAGCCTCTACGTCGAACAGGATGAACAGCATGGCCACCAGGTAATACCGGATGGGCACCCGCTCCCGCGCCGACCCCACGGGCCACACGCCGGATTCGTAGGGCATCAGCTTGTCCGGGGTAGGGCGGCGCCCGCCCAACCACACGTGTAGCCCGAGGAGCCCCAGGGCCACCGCCAGGGACACCCCGAAGTGCACCAGCACCGGTAGGTACTCGGCCACCACCTCTCCGCGCTCACACAAAGACCGGGTGCTGCGGGCCGCTTCGCCACAGCCCGCTGCGAGCCCGGCTACGCGTCCATGATGGCAAACCCAGGAGGTGGGTTCAACTGCGGGCGCGGGCCCTCCGGCGCCCGGAGGCCGCGCGGAGCTCTGCCACCGCTTCCCGGACCATCTCCACGGCGGCGTCCACCTCCTCAGGGGTGGTCCAACGTCCCAGGGTGAACCGCACCGCACCCTCCACCCGTTCCCGAGCCAGCCCCATGGCCGCAAGAACGTGGGAGGGCTCGAGGCTACCCGCGGTGCACGCGGACCCACTGCTCGCCGCGAGGCCGCGGAGGTCCAGCGCCAGGAGCAGGGACTCGCTGCTCACGCCCTCGAAGGAAACGTTGGCGTTGTTGGGGAGCCGGGCGGTCGGGTGTCCGTTCAGGGCCGCTCCGTCGATGGCCAGCAGGCCGGCCAGCAGTCGGTCGCGGAGGGCTGCGATCCGCGTCTGCTCGTCCTCCCGCTCCGCCAGGGCCAGCTCCACCGCCCGGGCAAACCCCACGATCCCCGGCACGTTCTCGGTTCCCGCTCTACGCCCGCGCTCATGCGCTCCTCCGCGCAGCAGCGGCTCAATGGGGGTCCCGCGCCGCACGTACAGGAGCCCCACGCCCTTCGGCCCGTACCGCTTGTGGGCGGAGGCGGACAGCAAGTCCACGCCCAGGGCGTCGACGTTGACCGGGAGCGCGCCGAAGGTCTGGGTGGCATCGGTGTGAACCAACACGCCCCGCTCGCGGGCGACGCGGGCCACCTCGGCCACGGGCTGTACTGTGCCCACCTCGTTGTTGGCATGCATCACGGACACCAGAACGGTGTCGTCGCGTAGCGCCCGCCGGACGTCGTCGGGGTCTACCTGCCCAAACCGGTCCACGGGCAGGAAGGTGACGGAAAAACCCCTGGACGCCAGAAAGCGGGCGGGTTCCAGGACAGCCCGGTGCTCCACGGAGGACACCACCACGTGCCGACCCCGCGCCTCGCAGGCCAGCGCACTGCCCACAAGAGCCCAGTTGTCTGACTCTGTCGCGCCGCTGGTGAACACCACCTCCGCAGGCTCGCACCCCAGGGCTTGGGCAAGCACCCTCCGGGCGCGGTCCACGGCGGCTCGGGCCTCCTGCCCAAAGCTGTGCACGCTGCTGGCGTTCCCGAACACCTGCTCGAAGTATGGCTGCATGGCCTCCAGCACCCGCGGGTCGGTGGGGGTGGTGGCCGCGTAGTCCAGGTAGATCCGCACGTACCCATTGTACTGGGGCCGGGATTCGCTTGGCACGCTGGTTGCACCTGCCCGCTGCGGATGGTACGGCGCGCTTTGACTTGGTTGAGGCGGCTATCTTCCCGCCTGACCCGCGGGGAGGAGGCGGGCGCATGGGCGCTGGTGGGCCACCTGGTTCTGTGCCTGGCAGCCCTCCTGGCTGTCCTGGAAGGAGCGCCTTACTCCCTCGTGGTCCTCCTGGCTCCCCCGGTACTCCTCGCCTCCACCTACTTTCGGAAGCGGGTGTACCTGGGGTTCGGGCTGCTCGCGGGGGCCTGCGCCCTCGTCGCCATCCTGGCCCGGGCGCCCGACCGGGGCGAAGCTCTCGCGGCCTTCTACGGGTTGGCTCTTTCGGTCGCCCTTACATCGGAGCTACTCTTTCGGTTGAGCGAAGCTTCCCGAAAGGCCCAGCAGCAGCTCCAGGACCGGGCAGGCCTTCTGGACAGCCTTTACGCCACCACCTTGGGAGTTCTGACCGGGGCGCAGGCGGGGGTCCTCCTGGAAGTTATCTTGCGCCGGGCGTGCCAGCTCCTCCGCACACCACACGGCAACATGTTCCTCGTGGAGGGAGACCGGCTCCGCTGCCGGTTCGCCCTGGGCGCGACCCGCTGGATGCAGGAAGAGGCTCTACAGGTGGCCCCCGGGGAGGGGATCGCCGGCCAGGTTTGGGAGCAACGCAGGCCCCTGGTGGTCGCCGACTACCCCCGGTGGGAGGGCAGGTTGCGCGACCGGCGCAGCGACTTCATCCACCACGCGGTGGGCATCCCCCTGTTTAGTCGAGGCCAGGTGATGGGTGTGATCGTGGTCGTCCGCGAGGATCCCGGACACCCGTTTACCGCGGACGAGGTGGACGTGGCCGGGCGCTTTGGCGCTTTAGCTTCCCTCGTCCTGGAGCACGCGGCCTTATACGAGGGAGCTCAGAGAGAACTCGAAGGCCGTCGGCGTGCGGAGGCGGAGCTGGCCCGGCAGCATGAGCTCCTCCAGCTGCTCCACACCACCGTAGAGGAGCTCCTGAAGAGCCGCGACTTCGAAACCCTCCTGGCCACGGTCACCCACCGCGCCTGCGGCCTTCTGCGCTGCCGGCACGGCAACCTGTACCTGCGGGATGGGGAGGTCATGCGCTGCCGTGTGGGAGCTGGTGCTGCGGCATGGGCGGAGATTGCGGAGGTCCGCCTTCGGAAGGGAGAGGGGATGGTGGGAAGGGTGTGGGAATCGGGCGAAATCCTCGTGGTGGAGGACTACGCCCGTTGGCCGAACCGACTGCCCTACCCTGAGGTGATCCGTCTAGGACCCGCCCTCGCCATCCCTCTGTATGAAGGTCAGGAGATCACGGGGGGATTATTCCTGGCGCGGGATCGAAGCGAGCCTCCCTTCACCCGTGAGGAGGTGGAGGTAGCCGCGCGGTTCGGTCAGGTGACGTCTCTCATCCTCCACAACGCTTCCCTGTACCGCGCCGCCCGAGAACAGCTTCGACTGCGTACCGAGACGGAGCAGGCCCTGAGGGCCCGCCAAGCTCTTCTGGAAGCCCTTCACCAAACCCTTCACGAGCTTCTGGTGGGCCCCCTGGACTCCCAGGCGATCCTGCAGGCTCTGGTCGGGAGAGCCTGCGTGCTGCTGGACAGTCCTCACGGGATCCTCTACGTGAAGGAGGGGGATCGGTTGCGGTGCATCTCCGGTCTGGGGGCTATGGCATGGGCAGCCGAACAGGGGCTCACCCTCGCCAAGGGCGAGGGGATGACGGGCCAGGTGTGGCAGACGGGTGAACCCCTGGTGGTGGAGGACTACGCCAGCTGGCCCGCACGCCTGCCGTCCCCTGGTTTTGACCGCCTCGGGCCAGCGGTCACGGTGCCGCTGTTCGCCGCGGGCGAGTTCGTGGGGGCCTTCTCCGTGGCCCGGGACCGGGGTGCTCGGCTCTTTTCTGGTGAGGAGCTGGACGCCGTGGTTCGCTTCGGTCGGCTGGCCTCCCTGGTTCTCAACAACGCAAGCCTGTACGAGCGGTTGCAGGCCAGCACCCGCGCCCTTGCGGAGCAGAAGGCGTTCTACGAGTCCATCCTGGACAACGTGGAGTCGGAAATCGCGGTGTTCGACACTCAGCTCCGATACGTGTACGTGAACCCCCGAGCGGTCCGGGATCCCGAGCTCCGCCGGTGGATCATCGGCCGAGACGACCACGAGTACTGCCTCCGGAAGGGACGGGATCTCTCCCTGGCAATCCGGAGGCAGGAGAGCCTGCGCCGCGCCCTTCGGGAACGCCAGGTGGTGGAGCACGAGGAGGTGCTCCGCACCCCGTGGGGAGAGGACCGCTACTATCTGCGGCGGGTCTGCCCGGTGGTGGACGGGGAGGGCCAGGTGGTGCGGCTGATCGGTTACGGGCTGGACATCACCGATCGCAAGCGTGCGGAGCTTCGGCTCGCCCACCTGGCCCTGCACGACGCGCTGACCGGTCTGCCGAACCGGACCCTGTTCCTGGACCGCCTGAGCCACGCCCTGGAACGGGCGAGGCGCACGGGTGGCGGGGTGGCGGTCCTGTTCGTAGACCTGGATTGCTTCAAAGGGGTCAACGACGCCCTGGGGCATGAAGCCGGGGACGAGCTCCTGCGGCAGGTCGCGGCGCGCCTCCGATCGTGTCTCCGGAGCTCAGATACCCTGGCCCGGCTGGCCGGAGACGAGTTCACCATCCTGCTGGAGGAGTTGGTAAGTGTGGGAGACGCGCGAGGGACAGCGGAGCGGGTTCTGGCGACGTTTCGGAAGCCCTTCCTCATCGCCGGTCGATCAGTCTCGATCACCGCCAGCGTGGGCCTTGCCTTCTCCGGTCCCCAGCAGGCGTCCGCGGAAGACTTGCTGCGCCGATCCGACGCCGCCATGTACCGGGCCAAATCCCAGGGGCGGGATCGCGTGTGCGTGGAAGATAATCCTCCCCCCGTGGTCCTCGACCACGGACCCGTGGCGGACTGATCCAGTCCCCGGCGGGCCTGCGGTCCATAATTAAGGAGCGGGCGCCCCCTGGCACCCGCTCCCCAGCCGCCGGAACGTCCGAGCCGAGCCGCTCCGGACCGGCTGATCCTTCGTCTGCTGCCTCCTCAGTCTTCTGCTTCCTCCCCGGCCCTCGGACCTGAGACCGGGATCACGAACCGGGCACCGCCTCGGCCCGGCGTTCGGCTTGGTCGGCCCCACAACCTGCGCTCCCATCCCAAGAAGCGAGGCCAGCCCTCCTGGACCGCAGCCCTGGCCTGGAGGGGCGAGAGCTTTTCGTGCTCCATCAGGTGGCGCAACAACTGGATCTGCTCGATGTCGCGCCACGAGTACATCCGCCTGCGGTTGCGGCCCACCCGCACCGGAGCCACGAGCCCCTGCTCCTCCCACCTCCGCAGGACGTGAGGCCGCAGGCCCGTGAGCACGGACACCACGCCGATCGGGAACAGCTCTGAGGGACTGGGCATGTCCAGCTCCAGAGGTTCGAAGGAGGTTTCGCCCCAAGTATACCAGGGGTCAGGTCCCGTCAACAGTGTACGTCCGTTCGTGGACGGGAACACAAGTACGGCCTTTCGGCCGAAACGCCTGCCGTAAACCGGCTCTACGGCTCAGCCCTCAGTGGGACCTCTAACCTCCGCCGGCGCGTGAACACGCAGCGGGTCCGGTAGCCGGCGGCCCAGGCCTCCGCCTCGGCCCGCGAGAACCCGAACCCCACGTGCTCGGCCAAGTGTGCGTCCGAACCGATGACGATGGGGACCCCGTGACGCCGAAGAACCTCAAGAAAGGCGGGCGCGGGGTAGAGCTCCCCCACCGGTTTGCGCCAGCCGGCGGTGTTCACCTCCGCACACGCTCCCGAGCGCGCCATGGCCGCAGCTGCCCGCTCGTACCAGGGTTGGGGGTCGCGGTGGGGCCGGTGGCCCCACACCTTAATGACGTCGGGGTGCGCCAGCACATCGAACAGCCCCGTGCCTGCGGCCTCGCACAACAGGCGGAAGTACTCCTCGTACACCTCGTCCACATCCCGTCCGTCCCACTCCTGCACCTGCTCTGGGATGTCAAAGCCCCACCATCCGCCTTCGCGGCCGCGCAGCCAGTGCACCCCGCCCAGCACCAGATCCCAGTCGTAGCCCCTCACCCACCGCTCCAGCTCGGCCTCCCTGCCGGGGCAGTAGTCCCACTCCAGGCCGACCTTTACGGGCAGCCCCTCCTGCCGTGCCTCTTCCACCAGGCGCAGGTAGGTGTCCAGGTCCCAGTTGCGCCGGTGCGGGGTATTTCGGTCGTGCACCCAGGGGTTGTCCGGAGGGTAGATGGTCCGACACTGGACGAAGTTGTGGGCGTGCTCTGTGAGGGCGATCTCATCCACCCCCTGGGCTAGGGCGGCGTCGACCATGCGCAGCAGACTGTCCCGTTCCAGGGGGTAGTTCTCCAGGTGGGTGTGGCAATCGGGCCGCTGGGCGCTGCTCACCGCAACACCTCCACCAGTCTGCGGAGGACCCTTGCGGTTGCGCCCCACACCGTGTGCGCGCCCCAGTGGTAGAAGTGTAGCTCCCGCCGCTGTGCCCCCTCGCCCACCACCTCCACCCGCACATTCCGCTCGTCCTCAAAAAATGCCAGGGGCACCGACAGCACCTCCGCGATTTCTTCCAGTGCCGGCCGGAGGGGGTATGGGTACGGCAGCCACCCCACGTAGGGGCGGATTAAAAACCCGGAGACCACGGTGGACACGTCGTCCAGCGCTCCAAGCACGTCCACGTGGTCGGGCTGAATACCCAACTCCTCGTACGCTTCCCGCAGTGCTGCGGCCAGGGCGTCCCGGTCCTGCGGTTCCACAACACCTCCGGGGAAGGCCACCTGCCCTTTGTGGGTGGCGACGAGCTCGGTGCGACGGGTGAGGAGGACCCAGACCTCTCCGCCCTCCTCGAACAGGGGGACCAGGACGCCTGCCAGCACGAGCCCCCCCTCCGGCAACCTCCGCGGAACGTACCCCTCCAGCTTGCGCCGAATACGTTCCCGCCCACGGAGTTCAGCAGGGTGGGCTTCCTCTGGCACCTTCGGAAGTCTTGCGAGGCCTCAGCCGCTCGCCGGCCACGAGCCCGGGCCGCCCCGCAGGCGACGCGCCATCTCCTCCACCGCATCTTCGTCCGGTGCGCCGCGGCGGAAGGGTGCGGCCGCAGCCCGGGCCAGGTGCCTCAGGGGGTGGGAGGGGGGGACACCCATGCTCAGGTCAAACAGCCCCGCGGCCACCAGACCCGCGTACAGCCCGACCAACATCAAGCACACCGCTACCCAGAACAGGAACACACGCCACCTCCGCGTGCACGATCATACCAGAAAGCGCGCTCGCCCTGGGTCCGCTGGCCTGCGGAGGCCAGCACCCGCTCAGGGGTCTTCCAGCACAGGGATTCCAGCACCCGGGACGGCAGCGCGATCCCCTGCACCGCCGGCTCCTCCGCGTCCGGATCCGCGAGCGGGGACGGCAGGCGCAGGTCTGTCTCCCAGAAGATCCTGTGGATCCAGTACCGCACCGCGGAAAGGTGGGGTTCCGGATCCGTGACCACCACTTGACCCGTGCCGAACCCGATGCGCCCGTGCGGGCGCTCGAAGAACGCACGGGGCCATGTGCGCTCCCTGGAACAACACCCCGCGATGCCGCGCAAGCCGCCACCCCAGCGCGCGGTGGTGCTCCCCGTGCAGCTGTACCGGGCGGAGTCCGCCTAGCGGGTGGCAAACCATCGATCCGCATTCGCCACGTGCGGGCGTGCAAGCCCCCGCCGCCCACAGGTGGCGCACCCCGAAGGGCCCAAGCGGCGGAAAGGGGCTCCCGGTCCGGGTCGTCCTTCCGGCGCGCCCAGCGGCCAAGCCGCCGCAGCCCCCGGAACCTCCGGCCCACCGCGGGGTTGCGGGCCCAGGAGGTGGGTGTGCAGATCCACCAGCGGGCGGTCCACGCGCAGCGGCGAGGGCGGCAACCCCTCCTGTCGCGCTCGCTCCAGCAAGCCCGCATCCACCCTGCGCCTCTTTCGGGGAAGGAAGAATCCGCCGGCTTCCGGAACACCTCCAGTGTACCGCTTACGAGGAGGTGACCCATGCGCGAGGCCGCCACGGGGATGCGGGTCGCTCAGCTCCGGATCTGGAAGGTAGCCCAGACCTCCTTCGTCCTGGACGCGTGGGAGGGCGTACCCTGGGCGGTCTGGCAGACCACATCCACTCGGGACGCAGAGATCCTGAGCGAGTTCGCGGGCAGGCTGTGCTACCAGTCGTGGTCGAATCCGAGCGGACGGTCCAACGAGGCCTACCTCCAGAACATCTTGGCCGAGGGGCACTTCAGCGTGGTGGAACACGCCGGCTTCACCGTGGTGCTCACCGGCGTATCTCGGAGCTGCACCCACGAGCTGGTCCGCCACCGCCACTTCTCGTTCTCACAGCTCTCTCAGCGCTTCTACAACGAGGAGGATGCCGCGGTGGTCATCCCGCCTCTATTTCGGGATGACCCCGAGGCTCAAGTCATCCTGGAGGAGGTGTATTCCACGACTCGCGCCGCCTACCGGCGCCTGGTGGAGCTCGCCCAGCGGAAGCTGGTGAACCTACCGAACCGCAGGCTGCGCCGAAAGCGGGCCCGGGAGGCAGCCCGGTGTGTGCTCCCGAACATGACGGAAACGCACATCGTCATCACGGGGAACCACCGGGCCTGGCGCGAGTTCTTCGAGAAGCGCGGTAGCCTCCATGCGGACGCGGAGATCCGGGAGGTGGCGGTCCGCATCTTCCAAGAGGTCGCCCGTCCTCTCGCTCCCCATCTGTACCAGGACTTTGAGGTGACGAGGAGGGAGCTATCGCCGGGGGACGTGGTGGAGATC
>JBEQAH010000013.1:0-17618 GCA_041640435.1 bacterium
CAGGGTCGAACCCCACTCCGTCGTCCCGCACCATCACCAGGAGCATGTTGTCCCGGCGGTCCAGGCGCACCTCGACCCGGCGGGCCTGGGCGTGACGGAGGACGTTGGTGAGGGCTTCCTGTGCAATCCGGAAGGCTACGGTCTCCACGTCCGCGGGGAGGCGGGAGTCCAAACCGGACGTGTGCACGTGGACGTCGAGGCCTGCGGGCCGCACGTAGGCCTCCACGTACCAGCGAACCGCCGGGCCGAGGCCCAAGTCGTCCAGGATGGAGGGCCGGAGCTCGTGCACCAGCTTCCGCAGCTCGTCGAGCCCTTGCTGGGCGAGGTCGTGGAGGCGACGGAGCCGCGGGCTCAGAGGGTTCCCTTCAGACTCCGCCTGCGCCGCGAGCTGTCCCAGCTGGATGATTAGGGCGGTCATCACCTGCCCTGCGTGGTCGTGGAGGTCACGGGCGATCCGCCGGCGCTCCTCCTCCTGCGTCACCAGCAAGCGCTGGAGGAGCTGGCGTCGGACCCTCTCCTGGTCCCGGACCTGCTCAAAGAGGCGCGCCCGTTGGATCGTAACGGCCAGCTCGTGTCCCACCGCCTCCAGCATGTCGAGTTCTTCTTCGCTGAAGCTGCGGCCCGGGGGGAGCATGAGGTTGAGGATCCCCACGGTCTCGTCCTGCGCCACCAGAGGCACCGAGGCGTGCCGGTGGCGCTCCGCCATCTGGGGCAGGGCCTGCTCCAGGCGGGCGCACTGGATCACGTTGACCGGCTCGCGGAGAGTCCCCTCCCGCAGCATGCTGATGCAGCGGCAGTCTCCGGCCATCCGGCGCTTCCCGCTAGCCGCCAGGGGCGCGGGGAGGTTGGTGTCCGCGGCCAGGTGGAACTCGCCCGGGTTGGGGCCGTGCAGAAAGATCCAGCCAGCTTCCACGTCCATGAGCTCGCAGATCCGGCGCAGCGCGCCGTCAAGGGCCTCCCGCAGGGTGTAGGAGCGATTCAGAACCTCGGAGATACTCCGGAAGATGGCGGTCTGTCGGGCCAGCTGCACCAGGTTCGCTCCTCACGGCCAGCTCTCTACCTCCCTCTATGGTACCCGGCTCCGTGAGGGGCGAGACACGGCTAGCGAGGGATGTTTCGCCAGGGGTCTCCTGGCCAGGTGTCCAACCGGGCCTGGCGGTCGTCGTACCGGAAGGTGAGCCGGCTCTCAACCCGGAGCACGCCGTCGACGGTTTCCAGCCACCGCTCCGCCAGCTCCTTGTCCGACCGGCGCTCCACCTCACCTTCCAGGGTCACCACCCCTTCGCGCACCTCGATGCGCAGGTCGGTGGGGTCGATCCACAGCTCCTCCAGGAGGGCACGGCGCACGGCTTGCTCGACCTCGGCGTCCGTGCGCACTAAGGCTCGGAGGACGTCCGCGCGGCTCACGATCCCCACGAGCTCGTTCCCGCGCATTACCGGGACGCGGTTAATCTGGCGGCGGGCCAGGAGGGTTGCCACTTCCCGCAGAGGGGTGTCCTCCGTGACGGTGACCACGGGCGAGGTCATGACGTCCCGGGCCACCAGGCCCTCGGCTTTCCGCTCCGCCTCCGCCAGCTGACCCCGGCGAAACAGGCGGAGGATTCCTCCTTCGGGGAGTTCCGGGCGCTCCTTGTGGAGGAGATCCGCCTCGGTCACGATCCCCACCACTTTGCTATCCTCCACCACCGGGACACCGCTGATGTGGTGCGTGAGGAGGAGCTGGGCGATCTCCTTCACAGGGGTGTCCGGGCGGACGGTGACCACGGGGGACGTCATGACGTCCCGGGCCAACAGCCGGGGTTGTGTCGAGGGCGTTCTCATGGTCCCACCTCCCTATTCTGCTCGTGCGGGTGGCTGTGAGGGCCGGAAAAGCCGGCCGGGTTGCCAGGGAGTCCCCAGAGCGACGAGCAGCCACCGGTCGAGCCCATAATACCCCGCGACCCTCCAAGCCAGCACCAGGAGCAGGGACACCAGGAACATCATCGGGTTGGTGCTGGCGGTCCCGGCCATCATGAAGTTCCAGTTCATGAAGGCTCCGAAGAAAGCCGCGAGTCCTACGAAAGCGCCGAGGATGAGCGCCACGCCCACCAGGACCTGTCCGTAGGTGACGAGCGGGCCAAACACAGTTTCCGCGCGGATGGTCAACAGCCACACGAGAAAGTCCCTGTACCAATCGAAGGCAACGGGGGGGCGGGCAGGAGGCGGGGGGATCTGGACCGCCCGCTCCCAGAAGGCCCGTACCGCAGCACCGGTCTGGACCCAATCCGGATTGCCCAGCTTGTGGGCCGCGGCTTCCAGCCATCGGTGGCCTAGCCACAGCCGCAGGAGAAGCCAAAGCCAAGCAAACCGCGTGGAGTGGAAAAGGTTTTGCACCCCCGGTGGGTCGCGGAAGGACTCCCTTTGGGCCGACATCTTGGGCACCCCCTTCCCCTTAACGAGCCACCAGCTCCTCGGGCGCGGGTCGGACGGCCCGTGCGGGGACGACGAGGACCGGGACCCGTGCCCGCCGAAGCACTGTCTCTGCCACGCTCCCCAGCAACACCCGCTGCAACCCTGCACGTCCATGCGTCCCCATGACGATCAGGTCGACCCCGTGCCGGTCTGCGGCGTCCAGGATGACCTGAGCCACCGATCCGTCTGGCACCACCTCCACTCGGTGCGGGAGATCCCGGAGCGGACCCACCCTGCTCCGGATCTGCATGCGCAAGTTGTCCAACACCTGATCCAAGTACAGGCCGGGGGCCTCCCGCTGCAGCTCTGCAAACCCGGAGGTGTCGTACACGTGCAGGAAGACCAACTCTGCCTGGCAGGCCCGCGCCAGGGCTACGGCCATGGCACAGGTCGCTTCCGTGGTCTCGCCGAGATCCACCGCAGCCAGGATCCTTTTGACCTCCGGCATGGCACACCGCCTCCTTGCGTCTCTCTCAACTCCAGCATGGGCTCGCTCGGCCTCCCGGTCCATCCCGGCGTTGTCCGATTTCAGGACCCGAGGAGTCGGGCGCTCACCTGAGCGGTGTTGGCTGCAAAATCCGGCCGCGGACGGATGGATGGAAAGAGGGTCCTGGAGCTATGGAGGAAGCGGACCCGGTGGGCCTGTTGTGGCGGCAGGTCCACCGGGTCCTTAGCTGGGACCGGAACGGAGACGGGATGCGGTTGACTGGAGAAGCAGAGTATGCGATCCGGGCGCTGACCTATCTGGCCTCGGTGCCATCTGGCCAGGTGCGCTCCGCGAACCAGGTGGCGGAGGCGTGTGGGCTCCCAGGTCCGTTCCTGAGCAAGACCCTGGGGAAACTGGCCCGGGCTGGTTTGCTGCGGTCTGCCCGGGGCCGGAGCCGGGGTTACCGGTTGGCGCGCTCCGCCCGGGAGATCAACGTCCGAGAGATCCTGGAGGCTGTGGAGGGGAGCGACGTTTTCCGCAGGTGCGTGTTCTGGGATGCTCGGTGCTCCGACGATCGGCCCTGCGCACTGCACGGAGCGTGGGTGGCGATCCGCAAACAGCTCTTGGAACACCTGGAGGGCATGACCCTGGAAGATGTGAGTGCTGCACGACCACCCCCGGACCCACCCGGAGCGTCCCTGCGGCCACGGTTCCCAGCGCCGGGGTATGTTCCGGGAAGTCCATTGGGAGCTTGAGGCTTGCGGGGTAGCTCGCGGCGGATTGAGTGGCCAAAAAGAAAAGGGGAGGTGGCCGATGATGAGGTGGAGACAAGCAATGGTGCTGATGGTGCTCGTCCTGGCGGCTGTGCTCGCTGGGAGCTTGACGGGGCGGGCTCAGCGGGCCGGTACGGTCCCCGGGGATGTTCAGAGCCTGATAGAAGCCAGGGGTCTGACTCCGGACCAGGTTCGGGCCGCCCTGCAGACCTACGTGCCCCCGGGCAAGTACGATGAGTATCTCATGTTCTCGTCCGCAGGCCAGGGCGGACAGGTGCTGGTCTTCGGCATCCCCTCCATGCGGCTGCTGCGCGTGATCGGGGTGTTCGCTCCCGAGCCGTGGCAGGGCTATGGGGTGGGCTCGGAGGAGAGCGCAACAGTTTTGAACTGGCGCGGGACGGATCCTCGCTTGGCTTGGGGTGATACCCACCACCCGGCCTTGAGCGAGACCCGAGGAGAGTACGACGGGAAGTGGCTGTTCATCAATGACAAGGCGGGGAGCCGCATCGCGGTCATCGATCTGCGGGACTTCGCCACCAAGCAGATCGTGCGCAACCCCAACGCCGTTTCCAACCACGGCGCGGTGGTCAGCCCGAACACCGATTACGTGCTGGAGGTGACCCAGTACGCGGCCCCCTTCCCGTTCCGCTACGTACCCCTCACCCAGGAGAACTACAACCGGCACTACCGGGGCCTTGCCACCTTCTGGAAGTTCGACCGAGCTAAGGGCCGCATCGACGTGTCCAAGAGCTTCCAGATCGAGCTGCCCCCTTACTGGCAGGACCTCGCGGACTTCGGCAAGCTGGAAAGCGACGGCTGGGCCTTCTGGAACTCCTTTAACACTGAGCGAGCCATCGGCGGGACCCTGGAGAAGAAGCCACCCATCGAGATCGGGGCCTCCGCTCGGGATATGGACTACCTTCACATCGTGAACTGGAAGCGGGCAGAGCAGCTCATCAACGAGGGCAAGTTCGAGGTGGTCAACGGCATGAAGGTCATCCGCCTCCGGGACGCGGTGGCGGCCGGCATCCTGTACTTGGCGCCTGAACCAAAGAGCCCGCACGGGTTGGACGTGGCCCCCCGGGGCGACTACATCGTGGTGGGCGGAAAGTTGGACCCCAACGTGACCGTGTACAGCTTCCGGAAGATTCAGGAGGCGATCCGGACGAAGGCCTTCAGTGGCCGCGATGACTACGGGATACCCATCCTGAAGTTCGACGCGGTGGTGGCGGCGCAGGTGAAGATCGGCCTCGGGCCGCTGCACACCATGTTCGACGACAAGGGGAACGCGTACACGAGCCTGTTTTTGGACAGCGCGGTGGCCAAGTGGACCCTGGGCCCGCCCTACAACCCGCCGGACCGGGCGTGGAAGCTGGTCCAGAAGCTCCCCGTGCAGTACAACGTGGGGCACCTGAGCACAGTGGAGGGAGACACCGTCAAACCCGGTGGGAAGTACCTGGTGGCGCTGAACAAGTGGTCCGTGGACCAGTACAAGAACGTGGGTCCGCTGCTCCCGCAGAACCTGCAGCTGGTGGACATCAGCGGTGAGGAGATGAAGCTCCTGTACAATGCCCCGGTGGGGATCGGAGAACCGCACCTGGCGCAGATCATCCGCATGGATCGCGTCAAGGCGTGGGAGACCTACCCCGCGGGCACCAATCCACTCACCATGCGGCCGGATCCGAACGCGGTGAAGGCGGGTCAGCAGCGGATCGTACGGCAAGGGCGGACCGTGCGTGTGTACATGACGGCCATGCGCAGTCACTTCGTGCCGGACCGGGTGCGGGTGAAGCGGGGGGACACGGTGATCTTCCACATCACGAACATCGAGCGGACCAAGGATGCCATTCACGGGTTCGCCATCGACCGCCACAACGTGAACCTGAGTCTGGAGCCGGGGAAGAGCGAGACCGTGGTCCTCAAGGCAGAACGGCCGGGCGTGTACCCCTTCTACTGCACGGAGTTCTGCTCGGCGCTGCACCTGGAGATGATGGGCTACCTGGAGGTCGAGCCGTAGGGGGAGGGGCGGGCCTGGCCCGCCCCCTTCCTGCGGTGCGGGGAGGTGTGATGTGAGAGGGTCCAGGGCGCAAACGCTGTGGGCGCCCGCGGCCGCGGCAGGGCTGCTCGTGGCGTCCCTGTTCGTGCCGTACTGGCAGCTGGTGTTGTACGCGCCACAGTATCCGGGCGGGCTCCGGGCGGTGGTGTACCTGACCCACGTGAGCGGGGATGCCCAGGAGATCTCGAACCTGAACCACTACATCGGCATGAAAGCCCTGGAGGAGGCGGCGCCGCTGGAGCGGTCCCTCGCGGTCCCCACGGTGCTGTTGTTCGCCGGCGTTGCTGTGCTCTCGGCGGCCCTGCCCGGGGGCTGGAGATGGGTGTTGGGCCTGCCCTTGGTGCTGTTCCCCCTGGGGTTTGTGGCGGATCTGGCCGCGTGGCTGTGGTACTACGGCCACTCCATGGACCCTGCGGCGCCCATCCGCCTCGAGCCCTTCATGCCCGTGGTGGTGGGACGGGGAGTGGTGGCGCAGTTCAAGACGGTCGCCACCTTCCAAGGGGGCTTCTACCTGGCCGTGGCCGCCAGCCTGCTGATGTTGTACCACCTGGGGCGCGGGCGGGCCGAAGCCGCGCGGGGCCGAAGGGAGGACCGGGCCCGTCCTGTGGAGGTGGCTGCCCGGTGAAGTGGGCCTGGGTGGGGGCGGCGCTGCTTTGGGCTGTTGCCCCTGCGGCTGCATCCCCTCGGCTCCAGGACGTGCTGGACGCCGCGCCCCCGGGGGCCGAAGTGGTGGTGCGGGGGGTGGCGCGAGGCCCCGTGGTGGTGCGCAAACCGCTTCGGATTGTGGGCGAGCCTGGCGCGGTGGTGGACGGTGGTGGGCAGGGCACGGTGGTCCGCGTGGAGGCCCCCGAGGTGTATTTGGGCCGATTGAAGATCCGAGGTAGCGGGTGGGAGCTGAATACGGAGGACGCCGGGATCTACTTGGGAGCACCGGGCGCGGTCCTCGAGGATCTGGTGCTGGAGGACGTGTTGTTCGGGTTGAACCTGAAGCAGGCGCACGGGGCCGTGGTGCGACGGGTGCGGGTTGCGGGAAAACCCCTGCCCCTGAACCGGCGCGGGGACGCGGTCCGGCTGTGGTACAGCCAAAGGGTGACCCTGACGGACGTCGAGGTGGAGAACACACGGGACGTGCTCGTGTGGTTTACGAAGGATTCGGTGCTGCACCGGTTGCGGGTGCGAGGCTCCCGGTATGGCGTCCATTACATGTACGCCCACCGGACCCCTCTGTTGGACAGCACCCTGCAGGGCAACGCGGTGGGGGCGTACATCATGTACAGCAACGGGGTGCGGATCGAGGGGAACCGCTTCCTACACAACCGCGACGTCCCGGGGGTCGGCCTGGCCTTTAAGGAGTCCGACGCCGTGGTGGTGCGCCGCAACCTGTTGGTCGGCAACGGGGTGGGGATCTACGTGGATGCGACCCCGATGGGGGGTGAGGGGAACGGTCGGTTTGAGGGCAACGTGGTGGCAGGGAACGGGGTCGGGGTGGTGCTGCTCAGCAACGTGAGCGGGAACACCTTCGTGGGCAACGTGCTGGCAGCCAACCGGGAGGTAGTCCGGGTGGCAGGTGGGGTCAACACCCGGAACCGATGGTGGGACGGCGAACGGGGAAACGGGTGGGACGGTTATGTGGGGCTGGACCTGGACGGCGACGGAGTCGGGGATGTCCCGTACCGCTTGCGGCAGTGGTTTGAGTCGGTAACGGAAACGGTGCCCGCGGCCCGGGTCCTGTACGGAAGCGCCGCGGTGGCCGCGCTGGAGCTTGCGGCCCAGGCAGTCCCCCTGTTTCCACCCCAGGTGGTGCTCGAGGACCGGTACCCTCTCGTCCAGATTGAAGTTCCGGCAGAATTCCGGCACGCGGAGCGTTCCGCACCCTTTGCCGCCGCGTCCGCGGGGCTCGGCGCACTGGGAGCGGGTGGGGTGTGGGTGGCGCGTCGACGCATGAGGCGGGAGGCCAGGCCGTGATCGCGTGGCGTCAGGTGACCGTCCGGTATCGGGGCCAGGTGGTGGTTCAGAACGTCTCCCTGGAGGTGCCCACGGGCCAGCGGGTGGCGTTGGTGGGGCCGAACGGCGCGGGCAAAACCAGCTTGCTGCGCAGCGCGTTGGGGTTGATCCCCTACACGGGGACGGTGCTGGTGGGCGGGGTGGAGGTACGGAGGGATCCGGTCGCCGCGCGTCGCCAAGTCGGTTACGTTCCGCAGCTTCTCGGGTTCCCGCCAAACCTCACCGCGGCGGAGGTGGTGGCCTTTGCCCAGGAGCTCAGGGCCCTTCCCCCAGATCCTGCGCCGGTGCTGGGAGCTGCGGGGCTCGGGTCGCACGGGGAAAAGCGGGTCCAGGAGCTGTCCGGCGGCATGTTGCGGCGTCTCGGTGTGGCTTTAGCGCAGATGGGGGATCCACCCGTGCTGTTGCTCGATGAGCCCACGAGCTTCCTGGATTGGGACGGGGAGGCGTGGCTGGTGGAGTGGCTCCGGGAGACCACGGGCAAAACGGTGGTGGTCGCGAGCCACCAGCTGCGGGGCCTGGAGCGGGTCGTGGATCGTGTGGTGTTGCTGGACGGGGGTCAGGTGGCACGGGACGTGCCTGCGGAGCGGTTGCGCAGCGTGCACTGGCTGGAGGTCGTGGTGGGGACACCGATCGGGACCCTTCCGGAAGGTGTGCAGGTCTTAGCTACGCAAAACGGCGCATGGCACCTCCGAGTTCCGGATCACAGGTTGCGGGAGGTTCTGGAGGTTGTAGGGGAGAGGCCCGTGCGGGTGCATGAGCCACCCCCGGAGCGAATTTTGCGCGAGGTGCTGGGTTGACTGCGTGGGCTGTGGTAGCACGGTGGGACCTCCGAGCCGCCCTGCGGGACCGATGGCTGTGGACCCTGGCCGCGGCGTTCGGGGTGATGACCTTGGCCGCATCGGCGGTGGCTCTCTCCGGCCTCCGGGTCTTGGGGCTTTCCTCTTTCGACCGGGCCGCTGCAGCTCTGTTGAGCCTTTCCGTGTTGTTCGTGCCCCTGAT
Source organism: bacterium (assembly GCA_041640435.1). Taxonomy (GTDB): domain Bacteria; phylum Sysuimicrobiota; class Sysuimicrobiia; order Sysuimicrobiales; family Sysuimicrobiaceae; genus Tepidifontimicrobium. The sequence continues at coordinate 8,711 of JBEQAH010000013.1, forward strand.
GGGCTTGGTTCTGGGGGCCCTGTGGATCTCAGGGGAACGGGAGAGCGGTGCCCTGGACTTCCTTCTGGCCCAGCCCGTGGGCCGGGTGGGCTTGTACGTGGGTCGCTTCCTCGGACTGGCGGCGGCGGTGACCAGCGCCACGTGGTCGGGCTATGGAGGTGCAGGCCTGGTGCTGGCGTGGGGCGCGGGCACCGACCGCCTCCCTGCGTTCCTGTGGCTGGTACTGCTGTCCACCCTGTTGGGGCTCGCCAGTCTGTCCGTGGGGCTGGCCATCTCCGCGGCTGCCACCACCCGGGGAAGAGGTCTCGGGGCCGCGTTGCTGACGTGGTTGACCTTTGCTCTGCTGACGGACCTGGGCGTACTGGCCGCGGCGCTGGCTCTGAGGCTGCCTAGCGCGGTGCTGCTGATTTTGGCCGCGGCCAACCCCCTCTCCGCCTTCCGGATTGCAGGTCTGGCGGTGGTGACCCGAACCCCGGAGCTGCTGGGACCCGTGGGCATGCTCGCGGTGGACCGGCTCGGGGTGGTGGGCACCGCCGTAACCTTGTGCGGCGTGTTGCTGGCCTGGACGGCGGCGGGGCTTGCGGTGGGACTCCGGTGGTTCGTCCGAGGCTTGGGTCCCTAATCTGGATCTGGTTCGCCGCCGGGTTGCTACTGGTCGCCTGCAGCCCGCCAGCGGGCTCCGCGACGGTGGTAGGCGACGGTTGGAAAGTTACCCTGGAGTGGTCCCCGGGCCGTCCGAAGGCGCTCCAGCCTGCCCACCTGGTCCTGCGGGTGGGTGACCGCACGGACCGTCCCCTGGAGGTGGAGGCCTTGCAGGCTGAAGCGGATATGCCCGAGATGTCCCACAAGCCCGACGAGCTGCGGTTCCGGAAAATTGGACAGGGAACCTACGAGGCAGTCCACACCTTCTCCATGGACGGGCGGTGGCGCGTACGGGTCACGGGCATCGTGACGGGCAGTGGGCTGGAGGCGTCCTTTGAGCTGAACGTGGGAGGGCCTTAAGAACGCCGGGAGGCGTCTTTGCCATGGCCTAGGGGTGTCAAGGGTGGCGAGGGAGGAGCCTGTAGACGAGCACGCTCTGCAGCGGGCGGAGGAGTGGTTCGGCGGCGACCTCCTGCGTGCCCAAGTGTTCTTGCAGCGGTACGCTCTGCGGGACATGGAGGGGCGGCTCCTGGAGGTCACGCCGGAACAAATGTGGGATCGGGTCGCGGCGTTCGTGGCCCGAGCGGAGGAAGACCCGCGCACGTGGCGCCTTCGGTTCCGCTCCCTCCTGGAGGGGTTCTGCTTCGTGCCCGGTGGGCGGATCCTGTTCGGTGCCGGCAACCCCCGCCGCGTGACGCTGTTCAATTGCTATTACGTGCCCATCCGGTTCGACTCGGTGGCCGGGATCACCCGCTGGATGGCAGAGGCGGCGCGCACCTACGCCGCGGGTGGTGGGGTGGGGACCAATGTGGACCTGCTGCGGCCCCGGGGCTGTGCCACCGGGAGCGCGGGCCTCGTGGCGAGTGGTCCCGTGAGCTTCATGGAGGTCTTCAGCGCCCTCACGGGGGTGATGGGTTCTGTGGAGGGACGTCGGGGCGCCCTCATGATGACCCTGCGGGTCGACCACCCGGACGTCCTGGAGTTCGTGGCCGCCAAGTCCGACCCGCAGCGCACCCGCATACAGCACGCCAACATCTCCCTGCGGATTCCCGATCACTTCTTCGCCGCCCTGGACGCGGATCAGCCCTTGCGGCTTTGGTTTCGGACACCTCGGGAGCAGGTGGAACGCAGGATACCTGCCCGGGAGGTTTGGGAGAGTGTGGTGGCGGCGGCGTGGGCCAGCGGGGAGCCTGGCTTGTTGTTCTGGGACACCATCACCCGGGAGGCCACCGCACAGTACGGCGGGCTAGAGGTGGAAGGGGTCAACGTGTGCGGAGAAGTGCCCATGGAGCCCTACGGGGCGTGCAACCTGGGAAGCCTGAACCTGGGCGCCTTCGTGCGGGAGCCCTTTCGCCCACACGCGACGGTGGACTGGAGTGCCCTGGAGGAGGCTGTGGCGCTGGCGGTGCGCTTCCTGGACGACGTGGTCACCGCCGGGGGGCCGCGACACCCACTCCGGGTGCAGCGGCAGGCATCGGAGCGGAGCCGCCGGGTGGGTCTGGGGGTGATGGGCCTAGCGGACGCCATGGCCATGCTGGGTCTCCGTTACGGGTCGCAGGAGTCGATCCGGTGGGTGGAGGAGTGCCTGCGGCGGGTGCGGGATGCCGCGTACGCGGCCAGCGTAGAGCTGGCGCACAGGAAAGGGAGCTTCCCGGTTTTCAACCGGCGCCGCCACGAGCAAAGCCCGTTCATCCAACGTCTGCCAGACCCACTGCGTCGCGCCCTCCGCCGTTGGGGGCTCCGGAACGCCGCACTGCTGGCGATCGCCCCCACAGGATCCATCTCTCTGTTGGCCGGGGCTTCCAGCGGCATCGAGCCCATCTTCGGCCTGCGGTACACCCGCCTAGTGGGCGGCCAGCGCCTGCCCACCCAGCATCCTCTCCTGAACTTGTACCGACGGTCCACGGGCGAGCAAGAGCCAGACTGGCCCGTAGCTCACCAGCTAGACCCCCTTCTTCGGGTCAGGGTGCAGGCTGCGGCGCAGCGTTACGTGGACCAGAGCATCTCCTCCACCGTGAACCTCCCCAGCTCGGCGAGCCCAAAGGTGGTGGAGCGCGTGTACCGTGCGGCCTGGGAACTCGGCTGTAAGGGGATCACGGTTTTCCGCGAAGGTAGCCGGGCGCCAGTCCTGGAAGCCGCCGGCACCGCTCCGGTGGCTGTGTGCGCCCTGTGCGAGCTAGGCGCCGCAGCCGGTGATGGAGCCATCCGGTAGACGGGAAGGGAGTGGACCGGCCGCGCCGAAGCCAAATCCGTTCCGAATCCATCCAAGGCTGGATTGGCTCCGGGCGGGTGCGCCCGTACGATGAAAACGGGCGCGCGAAGGGAGGGAGGACGGTGGAAGCCCGGGACGTCATGAGCAAAGACGTGATCGTCCTGACCCCGGAGATGGACGTCCAGGAGGCGGCGGACCTCTTGGTTCGCTATCGCATCCACGGGGCACCGGTGGTGGACGACCACGGCATGTTGGTGGGGATGGTAAGCCTGGTGGATCTGGTGGGGAAGCCAGGTGGCAGGGTGCGGGAGATCATGACGCCGGACCCTGTGGTAGCGATGGAAGACACGCCCGTGGAGGAGCTGGCCCAGATCATGCTGGACGAGATGGTCCGGCGGGTCCCCATCGTCTCCGGTGGCCGAGTGGTAGGGATCGTGAGTGCCAGCGACATCCTCCGGGTATACCTGGACCAGGTCCGGAGCCGGCGGGAGCCCGCGTAGCCGGGGTCAAAGGGCCAGGTCCTGGGTCGCGTACCAGCGCCGAAGCACGGAGATCTGGGCGGCGTGGCAGAGGGTGTGGGCGGCAAGGTCTGTGAGGAGCTCTCGGAAGGTGAGGGCGGTTTGGGGGACCGGCTGGTCAAGTACTGCGGGATCTGCCGTCCGGATGGCCCGGGCACAATCCCGGTGGGCTTCTACCACTTCCCTTCGAATCTCGTCCCAAGCCTCGGCGGTGGGCGCGACCGCGGGCCATTCCTGGCCCGGGTGGGGGAACCCGTTGGGGTCCAGTTGATGGGCCGTCCAGCGGCACCGGTACGCCACGTGGGCCGTAAGCTCCGCGATGGTGCGCTGCTCCGTCACCGGCCTCCAATGGGCCTCCAGAGGGCTCACCCCCTCCAGGACCTGAGCCAGGGCTCGACCGGCCCAGGTCCCCTGGTGGTAGGCGCGTTCGAGCCGGTCCGCCAGCCGCTCTAGCTCTTCTCGCGGGTCCATGATTCAACACACCGACTCCGGCGAAAGCGTCACGGACTGCAAACCTCGCCTTATCGACTTCGGCAGAGTTCTTTCTGCGGGAGGCAGCGTCTCTCCTGCGCAAGTAACTTCGTTCCCACGCCGTTTCCCTGCCGGTCCCTCTCCCCGCGCGCTCTTTCTTTCCGGAGGTAAGCCGCCAAAGGGCGCTTGCGACGGAAAGCCAGATAGACCGGCTCGGCGGCGGGGCTTCCGCTCCACCAGCCGGCGCGAGGGAACAGCCGTCGCTCGCAGGCGTAGGGGGGACATCTACGCTTTCTACCCCTCGCCACAGGGAAGTTCCCCTCTGCACCCGAAGGGGGCCCTCCCACCGAGCGAGGGCGGGTTCAGGGACTGTCGGGCTGTCGAGAGCTCCCCCAAATGGTGTTGGCCAGGAACAGGAGGATCGCTAGCGTGTTCAAAAGGACCGCTAAGCGGCGACCCGCCTCCCAGGCGGCCAGGCCGGAGGCCACCCGGAGGAAGACCGAGAGGTGCAGCAGCGCCAGGTGGACGTAGAAGCGCGGGTAAAAACGGATCTGGCCGCCCAGCACCGACGGCCAGATGATGGGCGCATGGGCGAACACCATGGAGAAGACGAAGCCCAAAAACAGAGCGTGCGTCTCCGCGTCGTACCGCAGGCCTGCCGGGATCCCGGGGCTTGTGGTCCACAGAAGGCCCGCGAGGGCGAGCCACGCGTACCCCGACAGGAGTGAGACAGCTGCAAAACGGGGAAAGCCTGCTAGGCGTACGGTCCGGCGCGCCACGTCGTACCGCGCAAGCCACAGGGCCCAGCCCAGCAAGGGCACGCCTGCGAGGCGGAACCCCAGGCGGGGTTCTACGAGGGCCACGAGCACGGCGACCCCCTGCCCCACGGCCACCACCGTGAACGCGACCCAGGCGATGTGGGGCAACTGGGCGAGCCGGCTGAGTTCCAGGCGTTCGCCCACGATGGTGAGGATCAAAAAGCTGGCCCACGCCGTCGTCCAGCTTGGCGCCGGAAGATCGATCCACCACGCGAGGGTTCCCAACCCCCAGCTGGCGGCGCCCGCGGCCATGGTGCGGGTGAACGGCGCGGGCTGCAACCGCAGGGCTTGCAGGTAGGCCAAGGTGAGCACCCCCGCGGCGAGGGTGAACAGGGCGGCGGTGACCCCGCGGGCGGTCCCCGCCAGTAGGGACAGGCCGCCCAGGCCAGACAGGGCAGGTGCGAGGAACGTCCAGGGGAGCCGCAGGGCCACAGCCCGCTCCAGCGCGATGAGGGTGCCCAGAAACCCGCTCACCATCAGGGCCCCGTGATCCGACAACTGCAAGTCCCCGGGGAGCGGCAACCCCCAACCGGCTCGCCGCAACCCGGCCCAGATGCCTACCAAGAGCGAGAGGCCACCGCTGGCGAGGAAGGGGATTCGTAACAGCCGCCCGCGGGGAACTGGCGACCGGGAGAGTGACAGCACGTCGCTCAAAGTTAACTCCTTCAGGACCCGGGCTTCCCGATCCGCACCCGCCACGCCTCCGGCCCCTGCTCCAGGTACTCCCAGGTGAACTGACCGGGCCGCTCGGCGGCGAACTGGTAGTACAAGGGCTTGGGGTCGTGGTCGTTCACCAGCTCGAAAGCTTCGCCCGGCCTGAGTGCCTCGAAGGTTCGAAAGATCAGCGGGTGGCGCTGGACCGGCGCGAGGGCGCGGACATCCAGAACGCGCGGGCTGTTCGGGGCCGTGTGGGGCGTGCCGTGCATCGCCTGCAGCAGCGAGTCCTGATCCGCCTCCGGAAGGTGGCGCTCCACCAGGGGCAGGTACACGCGTTCCTCTTTTTCCAGGTGGGCCTGAAGCAGGGCCGCCAGGCCGAAGAGCTCGCGCCGCAACGGGTCTACGGGTGCGGATTCGTCGCGGCGCACTTGCTGGATTTCCGCCTCCAGCTTTCGGACGTGCTCTTCGATGAAAGTGTGGTCCAGCTGCATGGTCGCAGTCGGATCGCCGTGCTGACGCAAAAGAGCCGCCACGGCGGTATACAGGTGCTTTTCCTCCGCGCGGGCGTGGGGGAGCAGGTCCTCGCGGAGGAACCGGATCAGGGAGTCCAGGTCAGCGCCTCGAGGATCTTTCGCCACCCGGTCAACGAAATCGGCCAAGCGCCCGCACAACTGCCGGTGGTGTGCTCGGAACGCCTCACCGAAACGGGACATGTGCCACCTCCACAACAGGGTTTTCGGTTCGGGGGAAGAGCTTCTGCGCCAGCTCCCTCTGGGCCACGCGAAGGCGATCCCTTCCCTCTTCGGGGAGCCCGCCCGCACCACCTCCGCCCCGCGGAGCCCGGGGAACGAGGCCGAAGGAGACCATGTCCCGGCTGTAGCCCGGGTTGCGGACTTTCTTTAAGGCGTCCCAGCCCTGGCCTCGAAGCTCCACCTCACGCCTCCCAGCCCAGCTGGCGCTTGGCCTCGTCCGACATCATCTCCGGATGCCACGGCGGGTCCCACACGAGCCGCACGTCCACGTCCCGAATTTCCAGCAACCTTTTGCGCACTACGTACTCGATGGCCTCCAGAACGGTGCTGTGCAGAGGGCATGCGGGTGTGGTCATGGTGACCGCCACGCGCAGGGTGCGGTCCTGGAGCGCAACGTCGTACACCAGACCCAGGTCCACGATGTTGATCCCGAGCTCGGGATCCACCACCTCCCGCAGCGCCTCCCACACCCGCTCGCAGACCCCGCTAGACATGGATGCCCATCCCCATGAGGCCGCGCCGCTCCAGGTACTGGCGGCCGAGCTCCTCCAGGACTTCCCCCGGCAGCGCTTCTTCCGCCAGCGGCAAGATGGCCTCCTCCTCGGCGAGGAAGTGCATCCTGGCGAGAGCCGCGAGGTTCAGGAGCTGTTCGCGGACGCGAGCCTCGTGTTGCATGTGGACCAGCTCGTCCAGCAGGTGGTCCATGTCCTCGTGCATGGTGCGCATCCCGCGCACCGCAGCCTCCGCCCTGGAGGAGGTACGTTCCACGGGGCCGAACAGAAGGTCGTCCTCAACCCGGGCGTGGGTCTGGATGCACTCCGCCGCGAGGTCTCGCAGGGCGCGCAGCTGGGGCAGGTTCGCGTGCGGTGCGAGTTCTTCCAGACAGTCCAGCAGCGCGTACAGGACTCCGTGTTCCCCGAGGAGATAGCTCACGATACTCATGACGCCTCCTCCAGCTCCCGCAGGAACGCGTCCAGGGGAAGACCGTAGATGCGGGCCACTTCCGCCAGGGTCTCGAACCGCGCTATCGCGCATCCCGGGCAGGCCATGCGGTGCCGCAGGAATACCCGCACCGCCTGCGGATTCTGCCCGAGGTAGGCCTCCACGATGTCGTTCGGACTCGCGCGAGCCATTCCGCTGGCCAAGGTACCGGGGAATTCACGGAGCGTCTTTGATGGCGCGCAAACGGTTGTGTTCGTATGCCGGGGAGGTCACCATGAAGGTGTGAGCGGCGGCGTGCTGGCGCGGTGCGCGATCTTTGAGGGCTTGAGCCCTGGGGAGCTCGACCGGCTTTTGGCCCAAACCCAACGGGAAACTCTGGAGCGGGGGCAGGTGCTGTTCAGCCAGGGGGATCCGGCCAGGCACTGCTACATCCTAGAGCGCGGCCGGATGCGGCTCGTCCAGCTGCACTCCGACGGCCGGGCGGTGGTCCACCGGATCCTCGCGCCGGGAGAGTTCTTCGGCGGGATCGCCGCTTTGGGGGAGGAGGCCTACCCGGTCTCTGCGGAAGCGGTGGACGAGAGCACGGTACTCGGCTGGTCCGGGGAGGCGATGCACCGGATCCTCCTTGCGCACCCCCTGGTGGCGTTGAACCTGCTGCGCGTGCAGGCCCGACGGATCCGGGAGCTTCAGGAACGGGTCAACGAGCTGGCGTGGATGCGGGTGGAGCAGCGGATCGCCCGGGCGGTGCTCCGACTGGCGCGACAGGCGGGTCGCAGGACCGAGGAGGGGATCGTGCTTGAGCTCTCCCTCTCGCGAGAGGATCTGGCGAACCTGACGGGCACCACGCTGTACACCGCGAGTCGGGTCCTGAGCCACTGGGAGCAGCGCGGGATCGTGCGGGCCGGGCGGCAGCGGCTGGTGATCCGTCTCCCCCATGCGCTGGTGGAGATCGCAGAAGACCTCTCTTTGATCCCCGACAAAGAGCAGCCGGGCGAAGTCCCGTAGGCTAACGGGCGTGTACCACCTGAGCGTCTTCCTGCATCTCCTTGCCGCGGTCGTTTGGGTGGGTGGGCTGCTGTTCCTGGCCCTTGTGGCGATCCCGGTTCTGCGGGGACTTGCAGACCGCCAGCGGGCGGAGCTGGTGGCGCGGATGGGGGAGCGCTTCCGGCCCGTGGCATGGGCCTGCGTCGGGCTGCTCATTTCCACCGGGGTCTTGAACCTGGCGTACCGCGGGGTGAGCTGGGAGAGTGTCCTCACGGGGCAACTCTGGCAGAGCCCCTTCGGCCAGATCCTGGCGTGGAAGCTCACCCTGGTGGCACTGCTGGTGGCCCTCAGTGCCTGGCACGACTTCTTTCTGGGCCCGAGAAGCACTCAGCTGGCCCGGGCGCCCAACGGAGAAGACCAGCTGCGGATCCGGTTGCGCCGCCGAGCTGCCTGGGTAGGGCGCGCGAACGCACTTCTCGCCCTCGGGGTGCTGGCGACCGCCGTCATGCTCGTGCGTGGCGTCCCTCGCTGACGCAGGCGACTCGCTGTACCGGAACTGAGGGACGCGGCCAGCGCCGGGCGGGGAGCCCTTCATGGATTCGAGGTCAGCGGGCCCGGACGGCGTACGAGGACTCCCACGATCCAGGAGGCAGCGATCCCGAGAGCGTACACGGTGGCCCCCATCGCCCACCCCAACCCAGCGATCCTTGCGAGGGTCGGCGCACCCGTGAGGACCGCAGCAGCGAGGGACGTACTGCCGACGGCGGTGAGCCAGAAGGCCACTCCACCCCACCGGGGGAAATAAGGGGCGGGAAGGCGCGGAACCTCTTCGGCCGCAAGGCCTCGCGCGTAGCGGTAGTACCACATGAGGAGCGGTGTTACTTTGTACAGTTGACCCATGATGGCCAGGGT
>JBEQAH010000014.1:0-17479 GCA_041640435.1 bacterium
ACCGCGCGCTGCTCCGCTTGTCGCAGCGCTTCCAGCTCGGTCACCGGCTCCCTCCCTCGGGGCACCTGCCCCTCATCGCGCGGGCTCCAGGCAACCTTCCAGAGCATAGACAATCGCTCCCCCGCTGTCAAATGGCTTGCGGTGGTCCCAGGGACGACCCTGGTCAGCCCGCAGCCGGCGCCGTATACTCAGCGTTGGGAGGGTTGCAGCGAGCGACGGCGTCGAGGGGGCGTCGGTGGCGGCGTCCCCCTCTCGCTTTTCGGCAGGGTTTTAAATCCCTCCTCCCGAACCTTAGGTGGGTGTCCGCCACGCAGACGGAGGTTGCGGAGGGCCAGGGCGGATGGAGTCGCAACCAGCACGGAGCCCCTTGGAGGAAGTGGAGCGGTCCGGGCTTGGCCTGGGCCTCGTCCTGTGGTTGTTCACCCTGGTAGGTGGGGCCGGCGCCGTGTACGCCCGCTGGGCCTGGACTCCCGAGAGCGTCACCCGCGAGGGCGTTCTCATCCAACGCCTGTTCGACGTGATCCTCGTTATCCTCTTAATTGCCTTCCTCCTGGTCCACGGTCTACTGGGCTACTTCGTGATCCGCTACCGCAACCGGGGAGACCGGCCCGCAGCCTACTTTCCCCACCACACGGGCTTGGAGCTCACGTACACCGTCATCCCCGCGTTGGTGCTGGTGGCGCTCAGCGCCGTCGGGATGGCCCTGTGGACCCGCATCCACACGCCTCCCCAGGGGGACGCCTTCCTGGTGGAGGTGCGCGCCGAGCAGTTCGCGTGGTCTGCCCGGTACCCGGGGCCGGACGGCCGGCTGGGCCGCGTGGACAACCGCGTGCCGCGTCCGTTCAACGTGGACCCGCAGGACCCGGCGGGCCGGGACGACGTCACGAGCCCCGAGATCTACTTCGTCGTGAACCGGCCGAACCGGGTGCTGCTCCGCACCCGCGACGTGCAGCACAGCTTCTGGGTTCCTGCCTTCCGCCTGAAGAAGGACATGGTGCCCGGGACCACCACGGAGCTATGGTTCACGCCCACCCGAACGGGCGAGTTCGACCTGGCCTGCGCCGAGCTGTGCGGCGTGGGACACTACATCATGGCGGGCAAGGTTCGGGTGGTGACGCAGGAGGAGTTCGACCGCTGGATGCGTCAGCAGGCCGGGCGGTAGGAGGGAAGCCATGGCGGCGGCCACGGAAGTCCACGCACACGCACAGGTCCACCGGGAGAGCTTCTGGACCCGGTACGTGTTCAGCCAGGACCACAAGGTGATCGGGCTGCAGTACCTGCTCACCTCGCTGTTCATGGCCCTGGTGGGAGGAGCCCTGGCCATGCTGTTCCGGACCCAACTGGCCTGGCCCCAGTCCGGGTTGCTGAGTGCAGACCAGTACCTCGCGGCGATCAGCATGCACGGCACGATCATGATCTTCTTCGTCCTGACGCCCGCGCTGCTGGGAGGGTTTGCCAACTTCCTGGTGCCCCTCAAGATCGGCGCCCGGGACATGGCCTTCCCCTTCGTCAACATGCTGTCGTACTGGGTGTTCGCGCTGTCCATCGTGCCCCTCCTCGCCAGCTTCTTCGTCCCGGGGGGGCCGCTGAACGCGGGGTGGACAGCTTATCCGCCTTTGAGCGCCCTTCCCCAGGCCGCCCCTGGAAGCGGGCTCGGCCAGGACCTATGGCTGGTGTCCATCGCCATCTTCTGCGTGTCGAGCCTGCTGGGGTCTTTGAACTACATCACGACCATCCTGGTGCTGCGGACCCGCGGCATGTCCCTCATGCGGATGCCGCTCACCGTGTGGGGAATCTTCGTGGCCGCGGTCCTGGCTCTGTTGACCTTCCCGGTGCTCATGGCCGCGGGGATCCTGTTGCTGTTCGACCGGCTGGCGGGTACCAGCTTCTTCGTCCCCGCAGGGCTGGTGGTGGGCGGGCAGGCGATCCAGCACACGGGGGGGAACCCTCTCCTGTGGCAGCACCTGTTCTGGTTTTTCGGCCACCCCGAGGTGTACATCGTCATCCTGCCCCCCATGGGGATCGCCTCGGACGTCATGGCCAACTTCGCCCGCAAGCCCATCTTTGGGTACCCCGCCATGGTGGCGTCCATGCTGGCCATCGGGATCCTGAGTTTCCTGGTGTGGGGCCACCACATGTTCGTGAGCGGGATGCACCCCCTGCTCGGTACGGGTTTTGCGCTCACCACCCTGCTCATCGGGGTCCCCTCCGCGGTGAAGACCTTCAACTGGCTGGTGACCCTGTGGAGGGGACGGCTGTACTACTCCACCGCCATGCTGTTCGCCATCGGCTTCGTTTCCCTGTTCGTGGCGGGCGGGCTCACGGGGATCCACCTGGGGAATGCGCCGGTGGACATTCCGCTGCACGACACCTACTACGTGGTCGGGCACTTCCACCTGGTCATGGGAACCGCGGCGGTGTTTGGGATCTTCGCCGGCATCTACTTCTGGTTCCCCAAGATGTTCGGGCGCCTGATGGACGAGCGGCTGGGCCGGATCCACTTCTGGCTGACGCTGCTGGGCGTGTACGGCGCCTTCTTCCCCATGTACTATCTCGGCATGGCGGGGATGCACCGCCGCATCTACGACTACCGCGCGTTCCCCTACCTGGCTCACCTGCAGCCCCTGCAGGTTTTCATCACCCTGAGCGCCTTTTTGATCTTCCTCGGCGGACTCGTCTTAGCGTACAACATGCTGCGCAGCATCGCCGCGGGACCCCGGGCGGACCAGAACCCCTGGCGCGGGACCACCCTGGAGTGGTCCACGGACAGCCCTCCGCCCCACCACAACTGGCCCGGCGACATCCCGGAGGTGTACCGGGGCCCCTATGAGTACAGCGTGCCGGGGGCGCCGCAGGACTACCTGCCGCAGTGGGAGCCTGCGCCGGCCCCTGCGAGGACGGCGGGCCACTAGGCGACCATGGCCATCACCCTGGAACGCGCAGCACCCCCCGCCCCGCCCGAACCGCCTGGACCGGGAGACCGGGGGCGCGGGGATCGAGACCAACCCCGGGCGCTTCAGCTGTTCGTGTGGCTGATGGTGGCCGCGGTGGCCATGTTCTTCGTGGGGCTCAGCGCGGCGCTGCTGGCCCGCATGGGTGCAGGCGGGTGGAGTCGCGTCCCACCGCCATCGGCTTTGTGGGGGAGCAGCGCGGCCATCGTGCTGAGCAGCGTGGCGCTGGAGATGGCCCGCCGCTTCCTCCGACATGGAGAAGACACCCGCTTCCACCGCAGCCTGGCCTGGGCAGGCGCCCTGGGTTTGTCGTTCCTGGCAGGGCAGCTGGCCGCGTGGCAATCCCTGGCGTCCCGGGGGGTGGTGCTGGCCACCAGCCCCGCGAGTTCGTATTTTTACCTGCTCTCGGGCGCCCACCTGGCGCACGTGCTCGGTGGCCTCGGGTGGTGGCTCGTGCTGTGGACCCGCGCGCGCAGGAGGGTTCTACACCCCGTGGCGGTGGAGGGGTACCGCGTGTACTGGCACTTCCTCGCGGGACTGTGGATCTACCTGTTCGCGGTCCTCTTCCTACTCTAGCCGGGAGGTCGTGGGATGGCGGAAGCGATTCTGGAACGCCGGGAGAGCGTCTGGGGAGGCGGGGTATCGCCTTTCGGGATGAGCTGGGGGAAGTTCATGATGTGGATCTTCCTCCTCTCGGACGCGTTCACCTTCGGCGGTCTACTGAGCGCGTACGGAGCGGTTCGGATGGCCGCCCGGGAGTGGCCCAACGCCAGCGAGATCTTCAACATCGGTCTGGTGGGTGCCATGACCTTCATCCTGATCTGCAGCAGCGCCACCATGGCCGTGGCCGTGCACGCCGCCAAGCGGGGCGACCACCGTCGGGTGGAGACGTTCCTGCTCCTCACCATCCTGGGCGGCCTCACGTTCCTGGGGATGCAGGCGTACGAGTGGACCCACTTCATCCAGGAAGGCGCCCGGCTCCACACGAACCCGTGGGGCGTACCTGCCTTCAGCGCCAGCTTCTTCATCACCACCGGCTTCCACGGGGGGCACGTGACGAGCGGGGTTTTCTACCTGATGTACGTGTTCTTCAAGGCGCGGGCGGAGCGGCGCGCGCTGGAGGACTGGCAGAACCCGTTGCGGGACCGTAGGGGGATCGCCCTCTACCCGGGGACCCGTGTCCGGCTTCTGGCGCTCCCCGACCAGCCGGAGTCCGTGGTGGAGCGGACCCACCCTCGGATCGGGAAGGTGGTGGTGCTGGTCCCCGGGAAGACCGCAAACAACGCCGCCATGCTTCCTGGCGAGGCGGTGGAGGCGGTGGAAGAGCGGGAAGCCCCGCCGAGCCCCGTCCACGGGCCAACCCGGGCGGAGCGGGTGGAAAACGCGGGGCTGTACTGGCACTTTGTGGACCTCGTATGGGTGTTCATCTTCACCCTCATGTACCTGATCCCGCCCGCGGTCCCGGTGGCGGTGGGGCACTAGAGGAGGGAAGCCGTGTCGGAGCAGCAGCACCCCACAGAGCACGGGTACGGCATCTATGCGGTGACGTGGTTCTGGTTGCTGGTGATCACCCTGGCGGAGATCTGGGTCACCATGGTCCACGTCTCCCGGGGGCTGATGATCTTCAGCCTGGTGGTCCTGGCCCTGGCGAAGGCGGCGCTCATTATGGCGTACTTCATGCACCTGCGGTGGGAACGGCCGGCGGTAGCCACCCTGTTCAGCGTGCCCATCGCCATCCTTCTGGTGGCGTTGCTCGTGGCTCTGGCTCTAGACGCGAGGCTCTTCCACGCCTCGTAGGGGAGGCTCAGGGCGCAGCAGGGGCCGGGCAACCCACAGCGCCGCTGCGGCGTACGCCAGGTTCATCCCCACCCACATGAGCACCCCAGCCCACCGCTGGTCGTCCAGCGCCGCCCACCCCCAGAGCCGCGGCACCTCCAGGTAGGGGGAGTACAACACGCGGTCCGAAACCGCCAAAGCGAAGGCGGGCAAAAACTGGACCACCGCGCTCACCCCCACCGCCACAAGCCGCTGGCCGGGCGAGGGGTGGCGACCAGGGCCGAGGATTACGGCCCAGAACACAACCGCGGTGAACAGAAAGGTGGCGTGCTGCAGCGCGTGGGCCGATTCGGACCGCAGCACCCACTCGTACGCCGCAGGCACGTGCCACAGGACCACCGCGGCGTTGTACATCGCGGTGGCGGTCCACGGGTTCCACAGGGCCTGCACCAACCGCCCCACCCTCGGGCGCCGAGCCAGCCACCCCACGAACGCGGGTGGCAACGAGGCGGCCAGGAGCGGAGCTGCCCCCAGCATGAGGAGCATGTGCTGCAGCATGTGGAGCCACAGGAGGTAGCCCGCCCCCACCTCCAGAGGGGAGAACGCCGCGGCCACCACGCAGGCCATCCCGGCCCAGAAGCAGAGGCGGTGACGGGGTTGTGGCCGCACCCGAGGGTGCAGGTGGTAGAGCACCGCGGCCGCCGCCAGGGTGGCCGCGAGGGCTCCGTCCCACTCCCAGTCCCACAGGCCGAGGGAGGTGGAGATGGCTACCCCTCCCGGAACCTCCTACAGCTCCGCGGCCACCCGGACCTGCCGGTAGCGGGGCATGCCGGTGCCGGCGGGGATCAGCTTGCCGATGATCACGTTCTCCTTGAGCCCGATGAGGGGGTCCACCTTGCCCTTGGTGGCCGCGTCCGTGAGCACCCGGGCCGTCTCCTGGAAGCTGGCCGCCGAGAGCCACGACTCCGTGGCCAGAGAGGCCTTGGTGATCCCCATGAGGACAGGGTCCGCCTGCGCGGGCCGGCCGCCCCGGGCCTCCACCCGCCGGTTCTCCTCCCGGAAGGCGAACACGTCCACCACCTCGCCCGGCAGCAGATCGGTGTCCCCTTCGTCCCGCACCTTCACCCGCCGGAGCATCTGGCGGACGATGATCTCGATGTGCTTGTCGTTGATCTCCACGCCCTGGGAGCGGTACACGCTCTGGATCTCCTGCACCAGATAGCGCTGGACCGCCTCCACCCCCTGAATCCGCAGGATGTCGTGAGGGTTCAGGTTGCCCTCGGTGAGCCTCTGCCCGGCTTCGACCCGTTCGCCGTCCTCCACCAGGATCCGCAGGCCGTGGGGTACCACGTACTCCACGCTCTGCTCCTTGCCCTCCACCACGATGCGGCGGCTCCTCCGATCCTCTACGATCCGGACCCTACCCGCCAGCTCCGCCACCAGCGCCTGCCCCTTGGGTTTGCGGGCCTCGAACAGCTCCTCCACCCGCGGCAGGCCCTGGGTGATGTCGAAGCCCGCCACCCCGCCCGTGTGGAAGGTCCGCATGGTGAGCTGGGTGCCCGGCTCACCGATGGACTGGGCAGCGATGATCCCCACCGCTTCTCCGACGTCCACCATCTTGCCCGTGGCCAGGTTGCGGCCGTAGCACTTGCTGCACACGCCGTAACGGGTCTCGCAGGTGAGCACGGACCGCACCGCTACACTCTCGATCCCCGCGGCCTCGATGGCGTCCGCCAGCTCCTCGGTGATCTCCTGCCCAGCCTCCACGAGGGGTCTGCGGTGGCGGGGCGGCACCACATCCTGGGCAGCCACCCGGCCCACGATCCGGTCCCGGAGGGGGACCACGACCTCGTTGCCCTCCCGCACGGGCTCCACCACGATGAACCGGGACGTCCCGCAGTCCTCCTCGCGCACGATCACGTCCTGCGCCACGTCCACCAACCGCCGGGTCAGGTAACCGGACTCGGACGTCCGGATGGCGGTGTCCGCGAGGCCCTTGCGCTGGCCGTGCATGCCGATGAAGTACTCCAGCACCGTGAGCCCCTCGCGGAAGTTGCTCTTGATGGGGATCTCGATGATTCGCCCCGAGGGGTCGGTGAACAGGCCCCGCATACCCGCCAGCTGCCGGATCTGCTGGATGTTCCCCCGCGCCCCGGACTGCGCCATCATGTACAGCGGGTTGAACGGGTCGAAGTGCTTCAGCATGGCGTTGGTGACCTGCTCGGTAGCCTCGATCCACACGTCGATGGTCTTCTGATAGCGCTCCCCATCCGTGATGAGGCCGCGCCGGTACTGCTGGTCGATGGCGTCCACCCGCTTCTGGGCCTCCTCCAGGATCCGCTCCTTCTCCGGGGGCTCCACGATGTCCCGCATGGCCAGGCTCAGTCCGGACTGGGTGGCGAACCGGAACCCTAGGTCCTTGAGGGCATCCAGGAGCTGCGCGGTCTTGGTGGGCCCGAGCCGGTAGTAGGCGTCGGACACGATCTGGCTCAGGACCTTCCGGTCGCACACCTGGTCCACGAACCGCAGCTCCTCGGGGATGGCCTCGTTGAACAGGATCCGGCCCACGGTGGTCTCGATGGGCTCCGTCCCGGGCGCGAGCCGCACCTTCACCCGGGCGTGCAGCTCCACCACCCCGTGCTCGTAGGCCAGCACCGCCTCTGCGGGCGTGCTGAACGCCTTCCCTTCCCCGCGGGCGCCCGGCTTCTCCAGGGTCAGGTAGTAGCAGCCGAGGATGATGTCCCGCTGGGGGCTCGCCACCGCCTTCCCGGAGGCGGGCAGCAGGACGTTGTACGCGCTCAACATGAGCAGCCGGGCCTCCGCTTGGGCCGCGGCGCTCAGGGGCACATGGACCGCCATCTGGTCGCCGTCGAAGTCCGCGTTGTACGCGGTGCACACCAGCGGGTGGATCTGGATGGCCTTCCCCTCGATGAGGACCGGTTCAAAGGCCTGGATGCCCAGCCGGTGGAGGGTCGGCGCCCGGTTCAGCAGCACCGGGTGCTCCCGCACCACGTCCTCCAGGACTTCCCACACCTCCGGCCGCTGGCGCTCCACCATGCGCTTGGCGTTCTTGATGTTCTGGGCCAGGTTGCGCTCCACCAGCTTCTTCATCACGAAGGGCTTGAACAGCTCCAGGGCCATCTCCTTGGGGAGGCCGCACTGGTGGAGCTTGAGCTTCGGCCCGACGACGATCACCGATCGACCGGAGTAGTCCACCCGCTTGCCCAGGAGGTTCTGGCGGAACCGTCCCTGCTTCCCCTTCAGGAGGTCGCTCAAAGACTTCAGGGGCCGGTTGTTGGGGCCGGTCACAGGCCGACCGCGGCGTCCGTTGTCGATCAGCGCGTCCACGGCCTCCTGCAGCATCCGCTTCTCGTTCCGGACGATGATCTCCGGCGCTCCCAGGTCCAGCAGCCGCTTGAGCCGGTTGTTCCGGTTGATCACCCGGCGGTACAGGTCGTTCAGGTCGCTGGTCGCGAACCGGCCCCCGTCCAGCTGCACCATGGGCCGCAGGTCCGGGGGGATCACCGGGATCACGTCCAGTACCATCCACTCCGGCCGGTTCCCACTCTTGCGGAAGGCCTCCACCACCTCGAGCCGCTTGAGGATCTTGATGCGCTTCTGCCCGCTGCTGCTCCGCAGCTCGGCCCTCAGGCGCCTGGACTCCTCCTCCAGGTCCAGCTCCATGAGGAGTTCCTTGATCGCCTCCGCGCCCATGCCGGCCCGGAAGCGGCTGCCGTACTTCTCCCGCAGCTCCCGGTACTCGTTCTCCGTGAGGATCTGCTTCTTCTGCAGCTCCTTCACCTCGCCGGGGTCGATGACGATGTAGGCGGCGAAGTACACCACCCGCTCCAGGGCCCGGGGAGAGATGTCCAGCAGCAGCCCGATGCGGCTGGGGACCCCCTTCAGGTACCAGATGTGCACCACCGGGGCCGCCAGTTCGATGTGGCCCATCCGTTCCCGCCGCACCTTCGCCCGGGTGACCTCCACCCCGCACCGATCGCAGATGATCCCCTTGTACCGGATCCGCTTGTACTTGCCGCAGTGGCACTCCCAGTCCTTCACCGGCCCGAAGATGCGCTCGCAGAACAACCCGTCCCGCTCGGGCTTCAGCGTCCGGTAGTTGATGGTCTCGGGCTTCTTCACCTCGCCCCGGGACCACATCCGGATCTGCTCGGGCGAGGCCAGCCCGATCTTCACCGCCTCGAAGTGGTTCACGTCCTGCATGGGATCCCTCCCCCGCGGCTCCCTAGATGGGCTCCTCCAGGAGCGCCTCCTCGCCCTCCAGGTTGATCCCCAGCGACCGCTGGGTCTCCACCACGTCCTCCTCGATCTCCCGCAGCTCGATCTCCCGCTGGTCCGCGCTCAGCACCTTCACGTCCAGGCAGAGGGCCTGCAGCTCCTTGATGAGGACCTTGAAGGACTCGGGGACGCCAGGCTCCTGGATGTTCTCGCCCTTCACGATGGCCTCGTACGTCTTCACCCGGCCCACCACGTCGTCACTCTTCACCGTGAGCAGCTCCTGCAGGGTGCTAGCGGCTCCGTACGCCTCCAGCGCCCACACCTCCATCTCTCCGAACCGCTGCCCGCCGAACTGGGCCTTGCCGCCCAGGGGCTGCTGCGTGATGAGGCTGTAGGGACCCGTGCTGCGGGCGTGGATCTTGTCCTCCACCAGGTGCAGCAGCTTCATCATGTAGATCTGGCCCACCACCACCGGCTGGTCGAAGGGGAGCCCCGTGCGGCCATCGTACAGGGTGATCTTGCCGTCCCGGGGCAGCCCAGCCCGCTCCAGCAGGGTCTCGATCTCCGCCTCCCGTGCGCCGTCGAACACCGGCACCTCCGCGTAGAAGCCCAGCTGTCCGCACGCCCACCCGAGGCTGGTCTCCAGGACCTGCCCCACGTTCATGCGGCTGGGCACCCCCAGAGGGTTCAGCACGATGTCCACCGGAGTCCCGTCAGGGAGGTAGGGCATGTCCTCCACGGGCACAATCTTGCTCACCACGCCCTTGTTTCCGTGGCGACCCGCCATCTTGTCGCCCACGGTGATCTTGCGCTTCTGGGCCACGTACACGCGAACCAGCTGGTTCACACCGGGCGGGAGCTCGTCGCCAGCCTCCCGGCTGAAGACCTTGACCCCCACCACCTTGCCCTTCTCGCCGTGGGGGACCTTCAGAGAGGTGTCCCGCACCTCCCGGGCTTTCTCGCCGAAGATGGCCCGCAGCAGGCGCTCCTCCGCGGTGAGCTCCGTTTCCCCCTTCGGGGTCACCTTGCCCACCAGGATATCGCCCGCGCGCACCTCCGCCCCGATGCGCACGACGCCCCGCTCGTCCAGGTCCCGCAGGGCGTCCTCCGCCACGTTAGGGATGTCCCGGGTGATCTCCTCGGGGCCCAGCTTGGTGTCCCGGGCCTCCACTTCGTACTCCTCGATGTGGATGCTGGTGAACAGGTCCTCCCTGACCAGCCGCTCGCTGATCAGGACGGCGTCCTCGTAGTTGTAACCCTCCCAGGGCATAAAGGCCACGAGCACGTTGTGGCCCAGAGCCAGCTCCCCCCCATCCGTGGACGGGCCATCGGCCAGGACCTGCCCTCGCTTCACCTCCTGGCCGCTGCGCACCACGGGTCGCTGGTTGATGCACGTACCCTGGTTGCTGCGGCGGAACTTCGTGAGCTTGTAGGTGATGCGCCGCTGGCCGCGGACCACGATCTCGTCCGCGGAGACCGACTCCACCACCCCGTCCTCCTCCGCCAGCACCACGGCCCCGGAGTCCACCGCCACCCGGTGTTCCACCCCGGTCCCCACCAGGGGCGCTTCGGGGCGGATCAGGGGCACCGCCTGGGTCTGCATGTTGGAGCCCATGAGCGCCCGGGTCCCGTCGTCGTGCTCCAGGAACGGGATGAGGGCCGTGGTCACCGACACGATCTGCTTGGGCGAGACGTCCATGAAGTCCACCTGCTCCCGGGGCACCACCACAGGGTGGCCGCCCGCCTGCCGTGCCACCACCCTCTCCGGGAGCATGCCCTGCTCGTCGGTCTGCACGTTGGCCTGAGCGATGGTGTGCCGCTCCTCGTCGTCCCCCGTGAGGTACACGATCTCCCGGGTCACCCGCCCCCCCCGCACCCGCCGGTACGGCGTCTCGATGAAGCCGAGGTCGTTTACCCGGGCGTAGGTGGCCAGGGACGAAATGAGGCCGATGTTGGGGCCCTCCGGGGTTTCGATGGGACACATCCGCCCGTAGTGGGACGGGTGTACGTCCCGGACCTCGAACCCTGCTCGCTCGCGGCTCAGCCCGCCGGGGCCGAGGGCGCTCAGCCGCCGCTTGTGCCGCAGCTCCGACAGGGGGTTCGTCTGGTCCATGAACTGCGACAGCTGGCTGCTGCCGAAGAACTCTTTGATGGCCGCGGTCACCGGCCGGATGTTGATCAGGACCTGCGGCGTGGCCTGGTCCGTCTCCTGGATGGTCATCCGCTCCCGGATCACGCGCTCCATGCGGAGCATGCCGATGCGGAACTGGTTCTGCAGCAGCTCTCCCACGGCTCGCACCCGGCGGTTGCCCAGGTGGTCGATGTCGTCCTCCTGGCCCTCGCCGTTGTTCAGCGCGATCAGGTAGCGCACGATCTGCGCGATGTCCTCCGGGGTGAGGATCCGCTGGTCCAGGGGCAGGTCCAGGTTCAGCTTCTTGTTCAGCTTGTACCGGCCCACCTTGCCCAGGTCGTACCGCCGCGGGTCGAAGAACAGGGTGTGCAGGAGGCTGGTGGCCGACTCCACGTTCGGCGGATCGCCCGGCCGGAGACGCCGGTAGATCTCCATGAGGGCGGTGTTCCGGTCCCTGCTGGGGTCCTTCTCCAGGGTGATCTCGATCACCCGGTCCGCGCCGTACAGCTTGCGAAGGACCTCGTCCGACTCATAGCCCACCGCGCGCAGCAAGACCGTGGCCGGCAGCTTCCGGGTGCGGTCGATCCTCACGTACACCCCGCCCGTGGCGTCGATCTCGAACTCCAACCACGCGCCCCGGGTTGGGATCACGGTGGCCGCGGGGAACCGGCGGCCGCTGCTGTCGGTGATGTAACTGTAGTAGACGCCCGCGGACCGTACCAGCTGGCTCACCACCACCCGCTCGGCCCCGTTGATGATGAACGTACCTTCCCGGGTCATGAGCGGGAAGTCGCCCATGAAGACGTCCTGCTCCTTGATCTCCCCCGTGTCCTTGAGAACCAACCGCACGCGCACCTTCAAGGGGGCGCTGTAGTTGGCGTCCCGCTCCCGGCACTCCTCGGGGCTGTACTTGGGGGCTTCGAAGTAGTACCCGCCGAAGTCCAGCACCCCCTCGGTGAAGTGGAACACGTCCACCCCGTCTGGGGTACGCCGGCGCTTGCGCTCGTCCGAGACGCCAAAGTACAGCTCCAGGTTGCCCGTGAAGTCCTGGATGGGCGAAATCTCCTCGAAGACCTCTCGGATCCCCTCCTCGATGAACCAGCGGAACGACCGGCGCTGGACCTCTACCAGGTCGGGGAGGTCCAGCACGTCGGGGAGCTTCCCGAAGCTCACCCGCTCCCGGCGGCCGCGCTTGACCACGCGGCCCACTCCAAGGCGCGGGGCCCGCTCGAAGCTGAACGGGCCCAGGGCGTACTCCTTCCTCGGTGCGGCAGGCGCTTTCGTAGCGGTCACCCCCATCTCGTCGCGGTTAACCTCTGCGCTGGAACCCCTCCGGGGACACAAGACCTCTGAGCGTCCGTCGGGCCGGTGGGACCGAGCGGCACCCCGGCCGGCTCACACCCCTCAACGGGCGGTTCCTGGCGGCACGGGGACCGCCCTCTGGGCCGGAACAAGAAAACAGCGAGAAGCGAGGCGTCCGGGCTCCGCCGCGCTTCTCACCTCTTTGTCCTGACCCCCGCGCACCCACCGTTTGTAGGCTACGCCCGGGGATCGGACTCGGCCGGCTGCTCGCTGCCGTTTCCGCAAATCAAAGATAATAATACCGCCCGCCCCGGTCCTCCGTCAACGGGGAGCGGGCCCGGGCCAGTCGGGGCACCTACTTGACTTCCACCTCGGCGCCGACCTCGGTCAGTTTGGCCTTGATCGCTTCCGCCTCCTGCTTCGACACCTTCTCTTTTACCGGCTTCGGCGCCCCATCCACCAAATCCTTTGCCTCCTTCAGGCCGAGTCCGGTGAGCTCCCGAACCACCTTGATCACCTGGATCTTGTTAGCCCCCGCGGCCTTCAGGATCACGTCGAACTCCGTCTGCTCCTCCACCGCGGGGGCTGCCGGCCCGGCCGCGGCCGGCGCTGCGGCCACTGCCACCGGGGCGGCGGCGCTCACCCCGAACTTCTCCTCCAGCGCCTTCACCAGCTCCGCCAGCTCCAGCACCGTGAGGTTGCCGATGGCTTCAACGATCTCCGCAGTCCCCAGCTTCGCCATTGCGTCCCTCCGTTCGGTTCGGTCTTCCGGGGTTCAGTCAGCCCCGGCTTGGGCTCCCTCCTGCTTCTTCCGGATCTCCTCCAGGGCGTAGACCAGGTTCCGCGGGAGGCCCACCAACACCGCGAGCAGGCCCGCCAGGGGAGCCTGCACCCCACCCGCCACGCGTGCGAGAAGCTCCGCCCGCCCGGGAAGCTCTGCCAGGGCCCGCACGCCCGCCGCGTCCAGCACGCGGCCCTCCGCGACCCCGCCCTTGATCTCCAACTTGCGGTGCTGACGTATGAACTCCTGCACCACCCGGGCCGGGACGGTGGGGTCGTCGTAGCCGACAGCGACGGCGGTCGGGCCCACAAGGAAGGGCTCAAGCGACCCGAGCCCGAGCTCGGAGGCCGCGATGCCGAGCAGGGTGTTCTTCACCACTCGGTACTCCGCCCCATGCTGGCGCAAATTCCGCCGCAGCGTCTCCATCTCCGGCACGCTGAGGCCGCGGAAGTCCGTCAGGACAATCCCTCGGGCCCTCCGCAGCTCTTGCTTGAGCGCCTCCACCACCTGCGCCTTCTCCGGCTTCGGCATCCCTACACCTCGTCGCAAAAAGAACGGCGCCCCGCAGCGCGAGGGCGCCGGTCCGGCCAGGGCCGGGTTTCTGGCGTTCCTCGGCAGGCGGACAGGCCTTTCACCCAGCCGGAGGCCGGGACCTGCGGTCTACGGACGCCCTCCCCTTCCGGGGCTGCATTCCGGTGCGGCCGCTATGCTACCAGCTCCTCCCCGGAGCGTCAACGTCAGCCCGCGACGGCTAGGCCGCCCGCCCCGCGGCCAGCGCGACGGCCCGAGCCGGGTCGACCCGCACCGAGGGCCCCATGGTGGGGCTCAGCGCGATGCTCCGGATGTACTGGCCCTTCGCCGCGGCGGGGCGAGCCCGCACCACCGCGTCCACCAGTGCCGCGAAGTTCTCCAAGAGTGCCTGCTCCGAGAACGACGCCTTCCCCACCGGCGCGTGCACGATCCCGAACTTGTCTACGCGGAACTCGATCTTGCCAGCTTTGATCTCCCGCACCGCGCGGCCCACGTCGAACGTCACCGTGCCTGCCTTGGGGTTAGGCATGAGCCCCCGGGGCCCGAGGATCCGCCCGAGCCGGCCTACCTGGCCCATCAGATCCGGGGTCGCCACCGCCACGTCGAACTCCGTCCAACCCTCCTGGATCCTCTGGACGAGGTCCTCGGCGCCCACGAAATCCGCGCCCGCGGCCTCGGCTTCCTTGGCCTTCTCGCCCTTGGCGAACACTAGAACCCGCACCGGCCGCCCGGTCCCGTGAGGGAGGGAGACGGTGCCGCGGACCACCTGGTCGGCGTGCTTGGGGTCGACGGCGAGCCGCAGGGCCGCCTCCACGGTTTCGTCAAACTTGGCCCGGGCCAGCATCTTGACCAGACGCACGGCTTCCTCCGGATCGTACAGCCGCGTGCGGTCTACCAGCTTGGCCGCGTCCCCGTACCGCTTGCCCCGATGCGCCATGCCGGCCCTCCTCTACCCGACCACCTCGATCCCCATGCTGCGGGCGGTGCCCTCGATCATACGCATCGCCGCCTCCAGCGAAGAGGTGTTGAGGTCGGGCATCTTCAGCCGCGCGATCTCCTCCACCTGCTTGCGGGTCACCCGTCCCACCTTCTTTTTGTTCGGCTCCGGGGACGCCACCTCCAGCCCCGCAGCCTTCTTGAGGAGGACCGAGGCGGGAGGGGTCTTGGTGACGAAGGTGAAGGAGCGATCGGAGTAGATGGTGATCTCCACGGGCACAATCATCCCCACCTGGGACGCGGTCCGCTCGTTGTACGCCTTGCAGAACTCCATGATGTTGATCCCGTGGGGTCCCAGGGCCGTGCCCACCGGCGGGGCCGGGGTGGCCTTGCCCGCCGGGATCTGGAGCTTCACCTGCGCCACCACCTTCTTCATGGACGCCTCACCTCGCCTACGTACGCTCCACCTGGGTGAAGTCCAGCTCCACGGGCGTCTCCCGGCCGAAGATGGACACCAGCACCCGCACCTTCTCCTTCTCAGGCAAGATCTCGTCCACGATCCCCGTGAACTCCTGGAAGGGACCGGAGGTGATCCGCACGGTGTCGCCCTTATGGTAGTGGATCCGGAGTTTGGGCGCCTCGTCCGTGACCTGCCCCAGGATGGCCTTGACCTCGTCCTCCGCCAGGGGGATGGGGCGGTTGCCCGAGCCTACGAACCCCGTGACCCCCGGCGTGTTGCGGACCACGTACCAGGAGTCGTCGTCCAGCACCATCTCCACCAGCACGTAGCCCGGATAGATCTTCTTCTTGGCGATGCGCCGCTTGCCTTCCTTGATCTCGATCTCGTCCTCCGTGGGGACGAGCACCTGGAAGATCTTTTCCTGCATCCCCATGGACTGCACGCGGCGCTCCAGGTTGGTCTTCACCTTGTTCTCGTAGCCGGAGTACGTGTGCACCACGTACCACCGGCGACGCGGGTCCCTGGGGGGCGCCGCCACCGGTTCCTCAGGGGCCTCCACCACTTCCCGCCGCTCCTCGTCCATCGCTCCCTTACCGCAGCACCCGCTGGAACAGCCAGGTAAACACCGCGTCCCACGCGCCCAGGTACGCCGCCGTGACACTCACCACCACCAGCACCACCACGGTGCCGGCGATGAGCTCCTGGCGGCTCGGCCAGACCACCCGGTTCAGCTCCGCCCGCACCTCCCGGAGGTACCGGGTGGCCCGTTCGACGGGCGAAGGGCCTCGCTTCGGCGCGGTCCTGGTAGTTGGCTTCGCGGCGCGCTCCGCTCGGCGGATCAGGTTGCTCACCCGGGCCATCTGGCCTCCCCGCACACGGGATCGTCCAAACGCAAGACGGCGCCCGGGTTCGGGCGCCTCGCTGATTATAGGGACCCCACCGGCGCCTGTCAAAGGCCGGACGGCTCCCTGTGCCTGCGGGGCCGGCCTGTAATCCGCAACTCCGTACCTTCCCGCAGCCGTCGGAGGTTTACCCGGTGGCGCACCACCCCCAGAGCCGCGGCCGCAACCCCGAAGGCCAGGTGCGCGGCCGGCTCGCGCAGCAGGGCCATGGTGGCCGGCACGGACACCAGCGCCAAGATGGACCCCACGCTGGCGTAACGGGTCACGGCCACGGCCAGGACCCACACCGCGGCCGCCGCCGCGGCCGCGGCCGGCGAGAGGGCCACGAGCACGCCGAAGCTGGTCGCCACCCCCTTGCCGCCCCGGAAGCCCAGGAGGACCGACCAGTTGTGGCCCGCGATGCTGGCCACACCCGCGGCGACGGCCCAAGCAGACCCCAGACCGGTCGCCTGCACTGCGAGTACGGGCAACAGACCCTTCAACACGTCTGCCGCCAGTACCGCCGCACCCAGCCACGGCCCTGCCACCCGGTAAACGTTGGCGGTTCCGATGTTGCCGCTGCCGTGCTCGCGGACATCCAGGCCCCGGATCCAGCGCACCAGCCACAGACCGGTGGGGATCGAACCCAGCAGGTAGGCGGCCGCGACCATCACCGGACCGGTCACCGCTTCATCCCCCTCGCGGCCCTGCGGGCCCTCAGGACGAGGCGCAAGGGCGTGCCCTCGAGGTCAAACCTCTCCCTCAGGCGGCCTTCCAGGTGACGGAGGTAGGCCTGGTCCGCTAGCTCCGGGTCGTTGACGAACAGCGCCACGGTCGGAGGTCGTACGTCCACCTGGGTGGCGTAATAGATTTTAAGCGCGCGGCCCCGGGCGTCGGAGGGAGCGGGGTGCGCGGCCTGTGCGACCTCCAGGGCTCGGTTGAGGGGCCCGGTGGGGATCCGGAGGGCGTGGGCGCGATCGGCCTGGAAGGCTGCGTCCAGAACCCGGGCCACGTTGCGGCCCGTTTTAGCGGATACGAACAGCACCGGGGCGAACGGTACGTGGCGCAGGGCGTGGTACAGTTGTCTCGCCCGCTCCGCCGCCACAGCCCCCCGAACCAGATCCCATTTGTTCGCCACCACCACCATGGCGCGGCCCAGGTCCAATGCGAGTCGGGCGATCCGCTGGTCCTGGTCGGTGACACCCTCCGAGGCGTCCACCACCAGAATTGCCACGTTGGACCGCTTTAGCGCCTGCTCCGCCCTCCGCGCGCTGTAGAACTCCAGCGCCTCCCCCACCCGGGTGCGGCGGCGCAGGCCCGCGGTGTCCACCAGGACCACAGGCTGGCCCCGGTGGCGCAGCCACGTATCCACCGCGTCCCGCGTGGTCCCCGGTCGCTCGTCCACCACCACCCGGGGCGCCCCCACCAGGGCATTCACCAGCGACGACTTGCCCACGTTGGGCCGCCCCACCACCGCCACCCGCACCGGCT
>JBEQAH010000015.1:0-17371 GCA_041640435.1 bacterium
GCAGAAATGCCGTGGTACAGGGCCAGGGGACGATCCTCGGGGTCGAGGAACCGCAGGAGGTTGCGCATGCAGGTGAGGATCACAAGCCCAGGCCCGAAGCCGCCACGGCGGTACCGCACGCCGAACTCCAGGGCGGCCCGGAAGGCAGTCTGGGCCTGCCCACCGCCCTCGCCCAGCTCGAGGACCGCCTTACTTAGCACGAGCGGGATCCCGCGCTCCAAGCCCTCCCGCAGGCGCCGCAACTGGTGCGCCCGCCGGTCCGGCTGCGGCGAGAAATCCACCCACACCTCGTCTCCGCGGATCTCCACCGGGTACGTGCGCACGTCGTCGGCCCAGGGGTCGAACGTACCGCCGCTCGCCACGTCGAACCGCGCGTGGTGCCAGTGGCACGTAAGGATGCCGTCCCGCACAGTACCCCGGTGCAGGGGGAACCCCATGTGGGGACAGCGGTTGTCCAGGGCGTACACCCTGCCCGCCTCGTAGACGAGCAGGACGGGGTGGCCGTCCGCTGGAACTACCAGGCGGCCAGCCCGACGCAGTTCCGCTAGACTTCCAGCAAACACCCTTCCCACCGCGCCAACCTCCCGATGGACAAAACAGCCATTCGCTGGCTCCCGCACGGCGCACTCGCCCCGGGAGCCCTGCCGAGAACCCGCCGCCCGGACCGACCACCCGACAAATCGCTAGGCGATTTCTGGGTGCAGAGCCCGCAGGTGGGTGGCTGTCTCCACCGCCACCAAGGCCGCGTCACGGCCCGGTTGCCTGCCTGCTGGCTGCCGCTCCCCGCCTGCTCTGTGTTGTCCGCGGTGACCACCCCGTACCACAAGCCCGGCCTCCAGTCCCACTCGGGCGATCCCCGCGGCACTCTTCCAGGCCGCGCTCCGTGTGGGAAGTCCCGTCCCGCACCACGCACCACCACCTCGTAGCGGCCCACCGGGCCGAGCGCTCCGTGCCGCCCCCCCGCTTGTCCGTCAGCGGGCATCTCGCACAACCTTCCATCCGAAGATCGGCGTGTCCAAAACGCCCCACAGCGCAATCCACATCGGGAGGAGCATTTCCATCGCACGCGCGGCGCGGATATCGCCCACGTCGATTACCGAGTTCCATCCGAACCACTCCTTCAGAATGCCCGCCACAGTCGCCTTGGTCCCGCCGTCATTGCCGCAGAGGAACATGTCGTGTTCGCCGCCCACCAGCGCGGGGTTCACCATCACGCTGCAATTCACCGTGTTCAGCGTCTTGACCACCTTGGCCTCCGGGAACGCCCGCCGGATCCGTTCGCCCAGCGAATCCCTGTTACAGAAGGCCACCCAAGGCGGCATCCCCTGCGAGAAGTCCAGGGGATTGGCGACGTCCACGAGAATTTTCCCTACGAAGATGGACGGCGCCCGCCAGTTCCAGGGCCTCGAGCGAATGGACGCCGGCGGTACAGTTGAACAGGATCTTGCCGAAGGCGGCAGCATCCGCAAAAGTACCGTGCGAGGCCTGCGGGCCGTTGGATTGCGCCCATGCGTGGGCCTTGGGACTGTCCGCCGTGCGTGAACCCATCTTGACCTCGTGCCCGAGGTGGACGAGCTTGGCGCCGATGGCCTGACCCACCACGCCCGTACCCAGGATGCCGATGTTCATGTCGTCCTCCCCTTGTCTTGAAGAACCGCCCTCTGGTCTAGCCGACCCGGCGCACGCCCCGTGTCACTGGGCGTCCTACTCTCCTGCGGCCCTTAGCCTCCACACCTTCGGCAGCCCGAAGTTCACACGTTCCCACGTCCCCCCGCCGTCGGCGCTCACGAAGAGCTGGCCCCTGCCCTCGGGTTTCTCACCCGCGTAGAAGAGCACGTCCGACTCCACCGGATGCACGGCCAGCGGGTCTGCCGGCCCGTTGGCCGGAAGGCCTGAACCGATCGGCCGCCAGTGCACCCCGCGGTCGTCGCTCCGGTGGAGCGGAGTGGCTTCCGTAGCCGTGTACACGAACACTTGGCTAGGACGGTGGGGGCTGAAAGCGATTCCATGCACGTACATCCCCGCGAAGTACGGCACCGCGTCCCAACTCCTGCCCGCGTCACGGCTCTGGAACAGACCCTCGCCGGTCCCGGCCAGCACGCGATCGGGGCCCAGGGGATCGACCGCCACGCGGTGCAGGTCGTGGCCCACCAGCGCTTCCTGCCACGTGGCTCCCCCGTCGTGCGTGTAGATGAGCGCGCCGTGCTCCACCCCGGCGAACAGGCGCTCGGGACGCTCAGAGTGGAGCGCGAACCCGTGGACGTGGCCAGCCCGGAACGGTTCGTAGAAGAAGAACCACCGAGGCCGGCTGGGAAGTCTTCCCACACCTTCCAGCGCGCGAAACGTCCGGCCCTCGTCGTAGCTCACGTAGACCATGGGTGGCTCGGTGCCGACCCACAGGGTGCTTGGATCTCGAGGGTCGAACAGGACGTCCCACACCCACAGGTCGGCAAAGCCGACAAGTTCGGAGGTCCTTCCCGCGTCGCGCGTCCGGTGCAGGCCCCAACCCCGCAGCCCGCACGCCACGTAGGCCACGCGAGGGTCATCGGGGCGGACCGCGATGCCACGGACTGCGTTCCCGTGGGCCGCGTGGCCGACTCCATCCACCCGACCGTCCGCCCGGACCCGCAAGACCACGAGCCCGTCCGACGTCCCCACGTACAGGAGACAGGGCTTCACCTTATCCCTCCGCGCTGCAAACCACCCCAGTCTCCGTCTCCGAGAGGGTCTTCGCAGGCAGTCTCCCTAGACCGCTCGACGCGGCAATCTCCCGCCGCAGGAGTCTACGAAAGAGCCCAAGACCCCGCCGACCTCCAGGCGCCACCGGCGGAAGGCGTACTGCCGCGGCCAGCCGCGCGCGTCGCTCAGCCTCCGCCTCCCGGAGCCGCTCCTGCATCCGCTGTGCCGCGATCCAGCTGAGCGTCCAACCAGACGTCACCATAGCGCACCTCCCGGTGGGAGCGTGGCATCTCTCTCCTGTAGCGCGCACCGCACGGGAGACAAGGCAGGACCCCGTCCGTTGGGACAGGGTTCAGAGCAGGCCCCGCTCCGCCGCCACCGCCACGGCCTGGGCGCGGTTCTCAGCCCCGAGCTTGTTGAGGATGGACGCCACGTGGAACTTGACGGTGCGCTCGGTGATCCCGAGTCGACGCGCGACCTGCTTGGTCGAAAGGCCTTGCGCCACCAGCCGCAGCACTTCTCGCTCCCGCCGGCTGAGGGTGGTCGCCCGGCCCGCCAACCGACCCAACAACTTCGGAGCCACCCTGGGGTCCAGGTACGAGCCACCCCCTGCGACCGCCCGAATGGCCCGCCCGATCTCGTCCAGGGGCGCGCCCTTGAGCAGGTAGCCCCGCGCGCCGGCCCGGACCGCGCCGACCACGCGCTCTTCGGTGTCGTAGGCGGTGAGCACCAGTACGCGCACCTGCGGGTTTGCCTGGAGGAGGTCGGGGATCGCCTCCACGCCGTTCCGGTCCGGTAGCTCCAGGTCGAGCAGGACGACGTCCGGATGGAGGCTACGCACGACCGCGCGGGCCTCCTCGGCCGACCCCACTGCGCCCACGACCTCAAACTCCGGTTCGTCACCGAGGGCCGACGTGAGACCCTCGCGCACCACGGGGTGGTCGTCCACCACGAGGATCCGGATCACGCGCCAGCCTCCCGGAGCGGGACCGAAACCGCGACCTTGGTGCCACGGCCCGGGCGGCTCCGGATCCGCAGCACCCCGCCGAGCAGCTTCACCCGCTCCCGCATCCCGACGATCCCCTGGCAGCGTTCCGGGACCGCACGCACGTCGAAGCCGCGGCCGTCGTCCTGAACGCCCAGCCGCACCCACCCGTCCGCCGCTTCGAGGACCACCTGGACCCGGCGCGCCGCCGCGTGTCGCCGCACGTTGCGCAGCGCCTCCTGCGCGATGCGGTAGAGCTCTGCCTCCACCTCGAGCGGCAGCCGGAGGTCCCCCGCAGCCCGCACCCGTACCCGGATCCCGGTCTCCGAAGCGAACGCGCGTGCAAGAGCCGCGAGCGCCTCTCCAAGCGGCTTGGGCGGCCCGGCCCGGAGATTCACAACGGACCGCCTGGCGTCCTCCAGGCTTTGCCGGGCGGTTTTCAGAGCCCGGGCGAGCCTCGGCCTTGCGCCTTCGGGTCTCTGCGCGAGCTGCCGCAGCGCGGCCTCCACGTCCAGGGCGATGGCCGCAAGGCCCTGGGCCAGCGTGTCGTGGATCTCCCGGGCGATCCGCGCTCGCTCCTCCGCCCGCGCCAGCCGCCCGGCTTCCTCGGCCAGGCGCGCTCGCTCTACCGCCACACCCACCTGGTAGGCGATGGTGGACAGCAGGTGCAACTCCTCGTCCGTGAGCGGACGCCAGTCGGGACCGGTCACGTTGAGGATTCCGAGCCTTCGGTCGCGGAAGTAGAGGGGCACGCTGGCGTGGTACCGCAGTCCGCGGGTCAGGTTCGTCTCCCGCCTCTGGACCGCGGGCCGCAGGCGGCTGCACTCGATCACGTCGATGTTCTTCGGGCTGAGCTCGCCTTCGAGGAACGCGTCGATGCACCAGCACGACCGTCCGCGCATGCGCACCGGCTCGTCCAGGTAGGGCGGCAGGTGCCGGGAGACGGCGTGGTAGAAGTGCCCGGTGTCCGGATCGACAAGCCAGATCCAGCCCGTCGGGAGCCCCAGCAGTCCCGTCACCAGCTCGAGGGTCCGCTCCAGCGCCTGCTCGACGTCCGGGACGCTGTTCAGCGCCTGCGCGATGGCGTTGAGGACGCGGAGCTCCCGCAGGTGGCGGTGCTGCGCGGACGGCCTGCGCTGCCGACTCCCCACGCCCCCAGCGTACCCGACGCTCCTGCGCGCAGCCAGGAGCGCCGGGACAGGCCCGCCCCTGTCCGGCCGGACAGGGGCCCTATCCCCCAAGGCTCTGTCCCCTGGGGATAGGGCCCCTGGGACAAGGCCGGGGTGTGGGGGGTTTACTCAGGGGAGGTGGTCGTCCTTCGGAGCTGCTGCAGCGCCGGGACTGAGCCGACCTTTTCCGGGGTCAAGTGGTCCCACAGGACTCCCCGCGGCCTCGCGACCCGCGGAGGGCGCAGAACGGCGTCCGGCGTGGCGACGAGGTCCACCCGGAAGTCGTGCTCCGTCTCCGGCAGGGGCCCCTGGACGACCTGGAGGGGGTGGACGGTGGTCGCGATCACGGTGGCCTCGTCCACCACACCGAACTCCCGCAGCAGCGCGAACTCCAGGTCGGAGTAGCCGCCCCCCTTTCCCACGCGCGCACCCCAGCGATCCACCGCCACGCTCCCGCACACCACCAGGTCCACGTGCGGCAGCTCGTCTGCCGCCACGGGCTCTCCGTGCTGGAAGGCGCCGCGGATGGAGGCGACCTGACGGGGGCTCGCCCGGAAAGGCACCGGATCCAGCCGCAGGAAGGGTTTCACGCTGGCCAGCTTCGGCACCGCCATGTACACAGTCTTCCCTTCCATCAAGGCTCGCATCCGCACCGGGAGCTGAGGAAGGTCCGGGTTTGCCTTCAGCACCCGGGCCCGCCGCCACTCCTCGGTGGTCGCCAGCCGGGCCGCGGCAGCCTCGGCACCGCGGAAGTTGGGAATTCGACCCCGCGCACCGGGGAAGCGGGCGACTCCCGTCTCCTCCAGCAGCCTCCACACCCGCTGCCGGACCGCCTGCTTGGCCTGCTCCACGTCTGACTCCCGCCTCTTCCTCAGAGACTCCCTCCTCGAAACACTCTGCGCTCTCACGGCTTCAGGCCCCACGCCACGCCCAGGGCCGACAGCACCAAGACGGCCGCGAGCAAGTTCGAGGTCTGCATGGGGTGGCCCGGACAGCCGTGGAGCGGGCCGAGGCCCTGTCCCGTCCTGGAGTCAGGTCGCCCGACGCCACCCACCCGCCACCTACCCGCACAGGGGGCGTCTTCGGGCTGTCCCCCCGGGATCCCTGGCGACGGGAAAGGCCTCCTCGGTTTTCTTCCAGCACGGGGGCAACCCGGCGTCTGCGGGAGGTAGCCCAGTGATCCGTGGAAAGGGTGGTCTGGACACTTGCGACGTACATGGAACCGGGCTGGACAGCACGCAGCGGGCGCTCTTCCTCCCAGCTCAGTAACCAACACTTGTTCACCCCTTGACGGGTTCGTGCGTGGCCGGCACAGTCTTTTCAAGGATTTGGATTTATTTCCCGAATAACGGGAAACAGGATAGCGCCATGGCGCGGCCCAGACGCCCCGAACCCACCGACGTGCTCCGCGGCGTGGAGCGGGCCGTGGCTTTGCTCAACCGCTTCACCGCACACCCCGTACTGGACCTGGACGGTGCTGCCCGCCACCTCAACGTGCCGCGGAGCACCGCCTACCGGGTCCTGCGTTCCCTGGAAACCGGGGGACTGCTGGTCTACGACCGCGAACGCCGGGTGTACCGTCTCAGCCTCGCCCTGGCCCGCCTTGGCCAGGCCGCCCTGTCTCGCATCGACCTGCGGTCCGCCGCTAGGCCCTACCTCGAGCGCCTCGCCCGGGACACAGGGGAGTCCAGTTTCCTCCTGGTGGTTCAAGGGCAGGCGGCGGTGGTCATCGACACCGTCACCAGCGACGCGCCGCTCAAGCTCACCTACCCCGTGGGTACCCCCTGGCCCCTACACGCCGGCGCGTCGAACAAGGTCCTCCTCGCCCACCTGCCTCCCGAGGAGGTGGATGGGATCCTCTCCAGGCCGTTGCCGCGCGTGACCCCGCGGACCACCACAGACCCCGATCGGCTGCGGGCGCAGCTTTCGCGCATCCGGCAGCGGGGCTACGCGTACTCCAGGGGCGAGTTGACTCCGGGCGTGGTCGGCGTGGCTGTCCCGGTCCTGTGTAGTGGCCAGCTGTTGGGTGCTCTCGCGGTCGCAGGCCCGAGTTCGCGACTGCCGCCCGCCCGGGTGCCCGCGGTGGTGCGGCAACTGAAGTCGGCGGCCGCCGGGGTGGTTCAGGAGCTCACCGGTGTACGTGAAAAGCCACAGAGGGGGTGACATGATGAGGAAGACGCTTGCGGGGCTGGCGTTGGTGCTCGCCCTGGCTGCGCTGGCCAGCGGTCCAGGCCGGGCGCAGAGTACGGAGCCGCTGGTCGTCACCAGCTACGGGGGACCGTGGGAGCAGTTCATGAGGCGGGAGATCGTCCCGGGGTTCGAGCGGGAGACCGGCGCCCGGGTTGAGCTCTCCGTGGGCCTGTCCCGCGACTGGGTGGCCAAGATTCGGGCCGCAGGCCGTGGCACGCCGCCCTTCGACGTCCTCATCGCGAACACCGTGTGGGTGTCCGCCCTCCGCGCCGAGGGTTTCCTCGACAAGCTCACCGTGGACAAGGTCCCCAACCTCAAGGACGTCTGGCCGGAGCTCCGCATCAAGGGCGATGTCGGGGTGATCACGCTGGTGGGACCCTTGGGCATCGCGTACCGCAAAGACCTGGTGACGAAGATCCCGAAGTCCTGGAAGGACCTCTGGGATCCCGCCTACAGGGGCAAGCTCGCCCTCTACAGCGCGGCGAACTCCGCCAACCCCATGTTCACCATGCTGGTCTCCCGCATCTACCGCGGGAACGACCGGGACATCGACTTCGCCATCAACAAGATCAAGGAGCTCTGGCCCTTCCGCCAGACCGACTTTTCAGGGGACATGGAGATCCTGCTCACGCGGGGGGAGGTCCACGTGGGCATCCTCGACTCTCCCGCGGCCTCCCGCCTGAAGGCGCAAGGGGTGCCCATCGAGTGGGTATTCCCCCGCGAAGGCGTGTTCATGTTTGAACAGGACACCAACGTCCTGGCAGGTTCGCGCAACAAGGAGCTGGCCTACCGGTTCGTCAACTACTTCCTCTCCCAGCCCGTGCAGGAGAAGTGGGCCGCCCAGTTCTGGTGGACGCCCGCCAACCGCCGGGTGCGGATCACCGGCCGCCTAGCCGTCCAGATCCCGGTCCACACCCAGGCGCAGATCCGGCAGATCATGAAGTGGGACTGGGACTGGGTGAACAGCGGCGCGCGCGAGGAAATGATCAACAAGTGGAACCGGGTGATCCTGGGCCGGTAGCGGGCGGATGTCGTCCATCACCCTGCGCGGGCTGACAAAGCGCTTCGGCAGCGTCGCCGCGGTTTCGTCGCTGGACCTGGAGATCCGGGAGGGTGAGCTGGTCACCCTCCTGGGTCCCTCCGGGTGTGGGAAGACCACCACCCTGCGGCTCATCGCCGGCCTGGAGCTCCCGGACGCGGGAGAGGTCCTGTTTGGGGACCGTCCGGTCACTCGGCTGCCCCCGGAGCGCCGGAACGTGGGCATCGTGTTCCAGAGTTACGCCCTGTTCCCCCACATGACCGTGTGGCAGAACGTGGCCTTCGGCCTCGAGATGCGGCGCGAGTCGCCCAGGGTCATCCGGGAGCGTGTCGGAGCGATCCTGGAACGCGTGCAGCTCCGCGGATTGGAGCAACGCTACCCTCACCAGCTGTCGGGTGGTCAGCAGCAGCGCGTGGCCCTTGCCCGGGCCCTGGTCATGAACCCCGCTGTCCTCCTCCTGGACGAACCACTGGCCAACCTGGACGCCAAGCTCCGGGAGGACATGCGCTTTTACATCCGGCAGCTGCAGCGGGACGTGGGGATCACCGCGGTGTACGTGACCCACGACCAGGCGGAGGCCATGGTGCTCGCGGACCGCATCGCCCTCATGCGGGACGGCTGCCTGCAGCAGATCGGCTCCCCGGAGGAGATCTACCGGCAGCCCCGCAACGTCTGGGTGGCGGAGTTCATCGGGCTGTCCAACTTCATCCCGGGCACCGTCGCGGGTAGCCGGGACGGGCAGCTCGTGGTGCGCACCGCGGCGGGCACCTTCACGTGCACGGGCCGCGTGGAGGTCGGCCGGGAGGTCCTCATCTGCGTCCGGCCCGAGGCGCTCCACTTCGGAGAGTCCCACCCCAACCGCCTCCGCGGTACGGTGCGGGAGCGGGTGTTCTTGGGCAACCTGTTCGACTACCGGGTCGAGGGGCCTGGCGGGTTACACCTGCGCGTGCAGGCGGACCCGTCGCAGGCGTTGCCTCCTGGCGGCAACGTAACCGTCAGTTTCGACCCGTCCGCGGCGTGGGCCGTGGACGCCGGGGAGGTGTGAGCGTGGGGGGCCTGCAGGAAACCTGGGCCGGGCGTGCCGGGGTTTCCGCACCGGTCCGCCTGCCGACCTGGCTCCTCATCGCGCCCACCCTCGTGCTGCTGGCCGTCTTCTTCTTCGTTCCTTACCTGAACGTGCTCCGGATGAGCTTCCTCGTGAAGCCACCCGTCGGCCCCTACCTGCCCGAGTTCACGCTGACGAACTACGCACGGGCGCTCCTCGATCCGTTCCACTGGCGGGTCATGTACCGCACCTTCTGGCTGGCCGGCCTGACCACCGCGCTGACCCTGGTCATCGCCTACCCGCTGGCCTACCACCTGAGCTGCGCACCGCCCCGCCGCCGGCGGTGGCTCCTCATGCTCCTCCTCTCCCCTCTGTTGGTCAGCGTGGTCGTCCGGGGCTTCGCGTGGATGATCCTGCTGGGCCGCGTGGGGCTCGTCAACCTGGCCGTTCAGCGCCTCGCGGGCCACGAACTGGTGCTGATCGGCACGCCCACAGCCATCGTGATCGGACTCGTCCACGTCTACGTGCCATTCATGGCGCTGGCCATCGCCGGAGCGCTGCAGAACATCCACCCGGACCTGGTCCAGGCCGCCCGCTCACTGGGCGCGACACCCTGGGTGGCCTTCTGGCGGGTGGTGTGGCCGCTCTCCCTTCCGGGAGTGCAGGCGGGGACGCTGTTGGTGTTCGTCCTAGCCGTGAGCTCCTACGTGATCCCCATCCTGCTGGGCGCCAGCAACGTTCTGGTGATGCCCATGCTCATCGTCCAGACGCTGCTGGACGCCTTCAACTGGCCGCTGGGGTCCGCGCTCTCCATGGTCTTCTTCGGCCTGACCGCTGCGGTCATCGCCCTCTACCTGCGCCTGCTCGCGCGCGCCATGAGGTGGACCCGCGCATGACGCGTCCAGGGCTCTGGCTGGCTTTACTCGTCGCCGCGGCGTACGTGTTCCTCGTCGCGCCCATCGTCATCGTGGTGCTGGCGGCGTTGAACGCCGGGGACTACCTCGCCTTCCCGCCCCAGGGGCTGTCCCTCCGCTGGTTCGTGCGGGCGGCGCAGACCGAACCCTTCCTGCGGAGTTTCGTGTTCAGCCTCAAGCTCGCCGCGTGGGTCACCCTGGCCAGCACGGTCCTGGGCACCGCCGCGGCTCTGTACGTGGTCCGCCATTCCAGGCGCTTCCGAGACATGCTGCGGCTGGCCATCCTCGCGCCCCTGCAGCTCCCCGCCATCCTCACCGGCATCGCGCTCCTCATCTTCTTCCTCTCCACCGGGATGGGCACCCGCGGCATGCGCGCGCTGTTCATCGGACACACCCTCGTTTCCCTGCCGTACGTGTTCCTCACCGTGTCCGCGGTGCTCGCGGGGTTCGACCGCTCCCTGGAGGAAGCCGCGCGTTCCTTGGGCGCGGGGCCGTTCACCACCTTCCGGCGCGTCACCCTGCCCCTCATCAAGGGCGCGGTCATCGCCGGGGCGCTGTTCGCGTTCATCACCTCCTTCGACCAGTTCCCCATCTCCCTGCTCCTGGTCAGCGTGGGGAATACCCCGCTCCCCATCCAGCTGTTTGACTACCTGCGGTTTTCCTTCGACCCGGCTGCCGCCGCCGTGTCGACGGTGAGCGTCCTGATGAGTGTAGCCATCGTCCTGGTCGTGGACCGCCTGGTGGGCCTGCAGGCGGTCAGTTGGGGTCCGCGGTAGCGGGGCGGCACGGCACCCCGCCATGCGCAGAGGGGGAGAACGTACATGGGCTATCGCGTAGGCGTGGACATCGGCGGAACCTTTACCGACCTGGCGCTGCTGGACGAGCGCACCGGGGCGCTGCACTGGCACAAGGTCCTGACGACGGCGCGGGCGCCCGCGGAGGGAGCGCTGTGCGGGCTGCGGGAGCTGTGCGCCCGGGCGGGCGCGAGGATCGCAGACATCACCACCCTGATCCACGCCACCACGCTCGTCACCAACGCCCTCATCGAGCGCAAGGGCGCGCGCACGGCCCTGCTGACCACGGAGGGGTTCCGGGACGTCCTCGAGGTGGGCCGGGAGCAGCGCTACTCCATCTACGACCTCTTCCTCCGCTACCCAGAGCCATTGGTACCGCGGCGCTGGCGCGTAGGCATCCCGGAGCGGATTACCCGGGACGGGACGGTCTGGCGGCCCCTGGACACCGACGCGGTGCGCCGCGCCGCGCGAGCCCTGGCCCGGGAGGGGGTGGAGGCGGTGGCGGTAGCCTTCCTGCACGCCTACCGCAACCCCACGCACGAGCAGCAGGCCGCGGCGGTGCTGCGCGAAGAACTCCCGGGAGTTGCGGTGTCCCTCAGCAGCGAGATCTGCCCGGAGATCGGAGAGTTCGAGCGGGTGTCCACCACCGTCTGCAACGCCTACGTGCAGCCCTTGGTGGACCGCTACCTCCGCCACCTCCAGGGGGCGCTGACCGAGGAAGGGTTCCGGGGCCAGTTTCTCATGATGCTCTCGAACGGCACGCTGGCTACCGTGGACGCAGCCCGCCGGTTCCCTATCCGCCTCCTCGAGTCCGGCCCCGCGGCTGGAGCGCTGGCCGTCGGGCACGTGGGCAGCCGGGCCGGACGGCCGGATCTCGTGGGTCTGGACATGGGCGGCACCACGGCGAAAGTTTGCCTGGTCCGAGACGGCAGGCCGCGCGTGGCCACGCAGATGGAGGTGGCCCGGGTTCACCGCTTTACTCCGGGATCCGGTCTCACGGTGAAAACCCCCGTGGTGGACATGATCGAGATCGGCGCCGGCGGAGGCTCCATCGCCCGGGCCGACCCCATGGGGCTGCTCCGGGTAGGTCCCAGGAGTGCGGGTGCCGACCCCGGCCCTGCCTGCTACGGCCGGGGCGGCGCGGAGGCCACCGTCACCGACGCGTGCGTGGTCCTGGGCTACTTCGCCCCGGAGGCTTTCCTGGGCGGCAGCATGCGGCTGGACCGGGAGGCGGCTTTTGCCGCGGTGGAGCAGGTGGGCCGCCCACTGGGCCTGGACCCTGTACGGGCCGCGTGGGGGATCTTCGCGGTCGTCTGCGAATCCATGGCGCAGGCGGCCCGGCTGTACCTGGTTGAGCGCGGACAGGACCCGCGCCGCTACGCACTGATGGCGTTCGGCGGCGCAGGGCCGGCCGTGGCCTGCCGCGTGGCAAGGCTCCTGGGAATCCGCCAGGTATTGGTGCCCCCAGCCTCCGGCGTGGCCTCCGCCCTGGGCATGTTGGCCGCGCCGGCGGGGTTCGAGCTGGGGCGGTCGTTCGCTGGAGAGCTCGAGCACCTCGACTGGACTGCGGTGGAGCGTGCGCTGCGCGAAATGGAGGCAGAAGGACGTGCGCTAACTCTGGCCGCCGGCGCCCCACGGGCCACCGTGTCCGTGCAGCGCCGGGCGGAGATGCGTTACCTGGGCCAGTTTCACGACCTGGAAGTCCCCCTCCCTTCCCCCTTGCCCGCGGACGCCCCTCGACGCCTGCGCGCGGCCTTCGACGGCGCGTACGCCCGCCAGTACGGGGTGGCGCTGGAGGGATACCCGGTTCAGGCCCTGAACTGGCGTGTGCTCGTAGTGGCCCCCGTGGCCGAGGTGGATTTAGCCTCCGCCGTTGGTGCCCGCGCGCGTCCCGGGCGAGCCCTCAAAGGGGAGCGCCCCATTTACATCCCTGAAGGGGGAGAGGGGACGGCGGGACACCTGGCGGCCGGGCGCTTCGTCGAGGTCCCGGTCTACGACCGCTACGCGCTTGGGCCGGGTACCGGCCTCTTGGGGCCCGCGGTGGTGGAGGAGGGCGAAGCGACCACCCTGGTGTGGCCCGGTGACCGCCTCACCGTGGACCCGCAGTACAACCTGGTCGTGGAACTCGCCGCGGTGGTGGGACCCGCCCGCCAGGGAGCCGCAGACGCCGACCGCTGAGGAGGGTACACGTGAGCCTAGCGACCGCCTTCGACCCCGTCACGCTCGAGATCCTGTGGAGCCGTCTGATCAACGTCGCGGAAGAGTGCTGGGTCACCATCTGGCGCACCGCCTTCTCCACCATCATCGGGGCCGCGCAGGACTTTGGCTGCGAGCTGCTGGACGCGCGGGCCAACTCCATTGCCCACTCGCCCCGCTCCATGCCCGTCTTCAACCTGACCCTCCCCCTGGCCGTCCGACACCTGCTCGACCACTTTCCCCCGGAGACGTTGGAAGAGGGGGACGTGTTGATCACCAACGACCCCTGGATCTGCGCGGGGCACCTCTTCGACCTGGCGGTGGTGACCCCCGTGTTCCGCGACGGAACCGTGGTGGGGTTCGTGGGTTCCATCGCTCACTGCTCCGACATCGGCGGCACGAAGGACTCCGCCCGCGCCCGGGAGCTGTACGAGGAGGGGCTGCAGATCCCGCCCCTCCGCCTCTACCGCGCCGGTCGACTGAACGAGGATCTGGCCGCGCTCATCCGCCGGAACGTCCGCCGCCCGGAGATGGTCTTCGGCGACATCCAGGCTCAGGTAACCGCCAACCGGGTGGGCGCGCAGCGCCTGCTCGCCTTCATGGAGGAATACGGTCTGGACTCCCTGGAGCCCCTGGCCCTGGAGGTGCAGCGGCGCGCGGAGGAGGCCATGCGGACGGCCATCCGCGCGGTGCCGGACGGCGTCTACCGGGGGGACGCCACCTTCGCCCTCGGCGGCAAGCAGATCCGGCTGGGCTGTGCGGTCGTGGTGGAAGGGGACGAGATCACTGTGAACTGGGACGACGTACCCCCGGAGCTCCCGGAGGGCGGGGTGAACTGCACCCTCTCCTACACCGCCGCTCACACCGCCTACGCGCTCAAGTGCATCCTGACCCCCGAGATCCCCAGCAACGCTGGCTGCTTCCGTCCCCTCCACGTGCGGGCACCGGAAGGCAGCGTTCTGAACTGCCGCTACCCCGCGGCGGTGAGCCAGCGGACCATGGTGGGTTGGTTCTGCGGGCCGGCCATCTTCCGGGCCCTGGCGGAGGTCCTGCCAGACCGGGTGCAAGCCTACACCGGGCTACCCGCCGTGTGCACCGCCTACGGTCGGGACGGGCGCGGCGAGACGTTCAACGACCACCTCATGTTCGGCGGAGGTCAGGGCGGGAGCGCACACGGCGACGGGTACCCCGCCCTGATGTACCCGACGTCCGCCGGAAACGTGCCCGTGGAGATGTTCGAGCAGCGCACCCCCCTGCTGGTGGAGCGAAAGGAGTTGATCCCCGGCTCCGGCGGCCGAGGGCGTTACCGCGGCGGCTTGGGTCAGGAGGTGGTCCTGCGCAAGCTGTACGACGACGGCCTGCCCGTGTTGGTCAACGTGCTGCCCCACGGTAGCGATTCTCCCCAGCCCGGGCTGTTGGGCGGCCAACCCGGGGGTCCCGCTGGCGCGGAGGTCCGGGGCGCCCGGGTCCACCCGGTAACGGGCATCGGACAACTCGTAGAGCTGCGGGCTGCGGACGACCTGATCATCGTCCGCTCTGCGGGCGGGAGTGGGTACGGTGACCCTGCCGACCGCCCGCCGGAGCTGGCGGAGCGGGACCGCCGGGAGGGATACGTGTTGGACTGAGGAGCGTACGCGCTCCTCCAGGCGCACGCGCGCTGACTCCTGGCACGCTACAGGCCGGCCAGTCCCTCGAGGGTGTCCCGGTAGGCTTGGTCGCTTGGTCCCACCGCAAACGGGTAGACGATCGGCAGGTCCACCCCGCCCTCGCGGAACGCCAGAATTCCCCTGTAGACGTGCGCGGGATCACCGACGAGCCCGAGCGCTTCCACCATGCGATCAGACACCGCACGCACCACAGCCTCCGGCCCTGCGGGGGCGGCTGCCTCCGCCCGGGCCATCTCCTCCGCGAACCCTAACTCGCGCCACAGAGCCCGGTAGGCGCGCAACCGCGCGTACGAGGCGATGAGGCGTCGGAGGACTTCGCGGGCGGCCTCAGGGCGGTCCGTGACGCACGCGCGGACGAAACAGGCCACGTGCGGTGCCTCCCTGCGGCCCACGCGTTCCGCCGCCCGGCGGATCACCTCCACCCCCGCGCGTACCCGGGCAGGCGTAGCCCAGTTGAGCAGCACGCCGTCGCCCACCTCGCCGGCCAGCGACAGCATGCGGTCACGCAGGGCGGCCACGTAGACGGGCACGACCCGCCGGGGCACAGACTCCAGTGCGAACCCCTCGACCCGGAAAACACGTCCGTGGAAGCTCACCGTCTCGCCACCCATCGCCCGGCGGACGATCTCCACGAACTCCCGGACAGCCGTCCCTGGGTGGCGGAAGGGCTCTCCGTAGCTGCGCTCGGAGACCTCGGGGTGGCCGGCACCGACTCCGAAGAACACACGGCCGCCCGACAGGTCGTCCAACGTAGCCAGCCCCATGGCGGCCAGCGCGGGCGGGCGCGAGAACACGGGCAGCACCCCGGTCCCGAGCCTAACCCGTTGTGTTGCGGTGGCGATGGCACCCAAAAGGGTGAAGGCTTCCCGGCCCTGGCCCTCGGGGACCCACACGCTGTGGTAACCCAGCCGCTCCGCGAGCCCGGCCAACTCCACCACCGTCCGGGCAGGCAGTGCCGCTTGCGCCCCTGCGGACGGCAGGAGGCCCCTCAGGGACACACCGAGTTGCACGGGACGCGCGCGGAACGTGTTCTCCCACGCGGCTCGATTTGCCACGACCTCCATTTTCGACCCGGTCGACCTGCCCCGCCCAGGTGGTCCACAGCGCCCCCTCAGAGCAGCTCTGCTGCGGCGCGGGCCAGCACCGTCCGGGGGAGCACCACGGGAACCCCCGCCAGTTCGCGCACCGCCCACTTGGCGGCCAGGTTGTAGCCGAGGGAGTCCAGGACAATCAGGTCCACGTGCTGGGAAGCCAGACTCCGCGCCGCCTCCGCCAGGCGGCCCGGGTCCCCGTAAGGCGACGCCGGACACACGCTGACGCGCGCCGCCAGCTCGGACCACCGAGTTCGCTGCTCGTCCACCTGACCGTGGTCGGGGGTGACCACGCCGAGGTGCAGCCCGGGTGAAAGTGCCCGGACGAAGTTCTGGAGCAGCCGCTCAGGGTAGAGCACAGGACAGGCGGCGCGGAAGGCCGGGAAGGAACCCGTGCACAGCAGCAGAATGGCATCCACCCGCCCGGCCAGCGCCTCCACCTGTCCAGCGAGGCGGGGAAGGATGTGGCGGTGCGCCACGCGCACGCTCGTCCCGTCCTGCAGCCGCGTGACGAGCACCGCCTCGCCGGGCGCGGGAGCGAGCGCGGCGACCTCCTCGCGGCTGAGGCCGTCCAGTGCGCCTGCCTGGACGAGCTCCACCCCCTCACCCAGCAGAGGCTGCATCTCCGAGACGATATCGTCCCGCGGAGACTGTCCGATGGTGACCACGCCGAGGACCCGCATGCAGACGGTGAAAGGTTCCTCGTGGCCCGGCGGGACTCCTGCAGACCAACGACGTCGCTACAACGTACCGCATACCGCGATCCCGAATATCGGGAATCGGCGGCTCCCCCTGCGGTCTGGATCACGCCGCGGTGGGTATCAGGGCCGCCGTACTGTGCGAGCCCCGCAACTCCGGCGACCCCGCAGCCAGGGACAGCGACCCGCACCCGCCAGCTTCACCCCAACGGCTCTGCCAGCTTGGCGGCGGAGGTAGCGACCGTGATGCGTAGCCATCCCAAGGCCGGCGGCTCACCTGATGGACTAGGGGCGGGATGAGACGCCTTCACCCGCGGGCCGGGCAGAGTGCTCCGACCCGGAGGCCAGCTCTGCCGGCCAGGCTCTCTCCCCGCTCGGTCCCCGACAGCCCGCCCTCGGCTTCCCTTCGGTCGTCGTAGGGTAGTGGATTTTCTCCCGCGTGACCACCTCCCAACGTTGCGCTCACCTGACCTAACGCGCGAGGTCGCGGTTTTCGACCGGCGATCCGCAGCCTCGTGATTTCTGTCCCTGGGGGATGGGCGGCTTGACTGACGGGGAGTTCACGTCGAGGGAGACTCGGTGGTTCAGCGGGCAGGCCTCAGGGGTGAACGGACGAACCGGTCCGTGAACTGCCCCTCTGGGCGCGGCGCCAGCGCCCTGCCGGCTTCCTTCCACTACCGGCCTGTGTCGCGCAGACGGGTGGAGGCAACCGCCACGGTAGCCACCACCACGGCGATGAGTTCCTAGCGGGCCGCCCGCACTTTTCGGGATCTGCACTGAACGCTCCCCCGCCGAGGCGGCTGCGCCCGGAGTGGCGCTGGAGCCGGCCAGTGGGACGCCTGCGGCCCGGCGCGACTGCGGGTTCCACAAGACCTGCTGGCGGCCTGCTTCCGCGGGCGACGGC
>JBEQAH010000016.1:0-16924 GCA_041640435.1 bacterium
CCCCGGATCAGGCCGTGCAGGGTCGGCCGCGACGCTGCCCCGCACGTGAAAGAACCTGCCGGGTCGCTCAGGGGTCCCTGTGAAAGCAGCTACCACAAAGGGTGCTTCCGGTGCGGTACGGTGAATCCAGCAGACCGTCAGTTCGATGGGACCGTGCTGCCCTACCGCATGCTGAAGAGCCGCCCTGAGGGCCGGTGTGTCCCGATAGTCAAGGGCGATGGGATTGATGATTCCGCTCCACGGGCCGCTGCCGACCGTCTCTTCTCCACCCGGCGGCCGATGAAGCCGGGCCGCCAGGTCCTGCAGACGATGCCGGTTGCGGGCGATGACCGACACCACGTGATAGTGCCTGGCCAGCGCCAAGGTGGCGGCGGCCAGCATGCCCGTTCCCCCCACCACCAGTGCGTGGCGGTGCTCCCCGTCAGGCATCTGCGCCGGCGGCCTCCTCCACGGGCAGGTTGAAGCTTCCAAACTTCATTTTTTTTATAGAAGCCGCCGCCCGCTGCATCCGTTGCCCAAATTGTGTGTACGTCGAGCTCCGGTGGGCGGCACCTCCCGCCGGGTTGGCCTGTAGCCCATGCCTCACGCCGCCGGTGAACGCAGGCTGGTCAACTGTCGCAACACCTCCACCCAGTGCCGGCCCGAGTGCGGGCCGTACAGCACAGGTACGCGGGCCCGCAGCCACGCCGTCGTCTTCCATATCTTTGGCGGTCGGCGACTTCGGGGATGGAGCGTGCGCGTGGCGGTGTTCGGCGCGGGCGCCATCGGCTCGTTCTACGGCGCCCGCCTGGCGTGGGCCGCACGGACGTGGTGCTGGTGGGCCGCGGGCCCCACCTCGAGGCCGTGCGCCGCGACGGCCTGACCGTGGACGAGGCCGGCGAGACCTTCACCGTGCGCGTGCCGGCCACGGCGCGCCCGCGCACCGGACCGCGGAGAGGAGGGACCGAGGTGGGCGAGCGGTTGGAGTCCTTCCGGCGCCTCCCGCGCGGAGATGAACGAGCGGATCCTGGCCGAGGACAACCTGGTGATCAAGCGCTTCTTCAGCCTGGATGGCCAGGCCTACCGCGAGGGCGCCCTGCCCACGCGGGTCAAGGAGCTGCTGGGCCTGGTGGCCTCCTTGGTGCTGCGACGGCTGCGTCACGTACCACCTCGTCCGCTGCCGGGAGGAGGGGGTCA
Source organism: bacterium (assembly GCA_041640435.1). Classification (GTDB taxonomy): domain Bacteria; phylum Sysuimicrobiota; class Sysuimicrobiia; order Sysuimicrobiales; family Sysuimicrobiaceae; genus Tepidifontimicrobium. The sequence goes on from JBEQAH010000016.1 coordinate 1,177, forward strand.
CCCGGGAGGAGCTGTTCGAGGCCCTGGACGTGGGCCTGGTGGTGAGCGGCTCCATCGTCATCCTCCACCTGCGGCGCGCTGTCCCCGAGGCTCTGTCCCCAGGGACCTGTGGCCCTGTCCCCAGCGCCCTGTCCCCAGGGCTCGGCCCCTGGTACGATCCGATTTCTCGAGCGAGTGTGTTTTCCCGAGGGGCCTGTCCCTATCCCTAGGGCTCTGTCCCCGGGGCACGGGCCGGGCACGAACCTCGGGCCCCTGCCGATGGCCGCGCCGCCAGCCAACCAAGAATTCTCTCCTGCCCCCAAAACGTCCAGGCCGGGTATACCGACGGATCCGCAGGCCATGCCTACCACGTTGAACGCGTTGCAGCGCCCGTTGCCCAGTTCACGTCCGCGGCCCGTCGCGCCAGCCATTTCGCGGTTGTACCCTCTCCCAGGAGGCCGTGGACCCCCTTTTCTCCTGATGTAGTAGTTCACTACACAAATCTCTAGTGCCGCCCGCTTTGGCACGCGAACCTACGTGCAACCGAGCTGGACGCGCGCTTGGACTCTCCCGTCACGTGGGCGCCTGCAACGGCTGGAGCTGCAAGTCTACACGCGGGGCGGCCCACACCGGTGCGGTAGCACCGGGGATCCGAGGAGTCCAGGTGAGCTCGTCGGACCGACGGAAGTCCAACAGTTCCCGCAAACGCGCCACCGCCGTCACACCGTCCGGATGCCCAGCGTGGGCGCCAAAGCTACTCCAACGGTACTCTGAGGCGTGCTCCACAAGACCCACTCGCACGGGATTGTCGTGCAAATATCGGACGAGCGCCCACAGGTATCGGTCCACCGAGCACGGCCGGCACCGGAAGCGGCCCTCGAAGACGTGGCCGGTGAGGTGGTAGCGTCGGTTGTGCCACTGAGCGAACCGCCCGTGCAAATCTCGCATGAAAGCGGACAGCACGCCCTCCGGTGCCTGTACCAGGAGGTGAACGTGATTGGGCATCAGGACGTACGCCAGCACGGAGACCTTGTGACGTCCGCACATCCGGCGTAGCAGCGTCAAGTATTCCTCGAAAGCGTCACGCGTGTGAAAGAGTCGTTCTCGCCGATTCCCTCGGCTTATCACGTGGTAGAGGCCTTCCGGCAAGACTCCCCTCGGCCGACGGGGCATGCTCTCCTCCCCCGCGTTGCACGTCGTCCCACTGAATTGAACGACGGGGAGCCCGGCTTTTGCCGGGCGAGACCCAGAACCCCTGGCCCACGGCTCTGGGCCTGGGGCTCTGTCCCTAGGGACACAGCCCCGGGAGCACAGACGACGTCCTCCAGTTCCACCGCCCGCAGGATCCGTCGGGGCACCCCATCGCCGGCCGCTCCGGCGACGCTCATCACCGAGGCCTCAGGGTCGGAGACCACCAGCAGCCAGTCCGCCGTCCGCCGCTCCAACCCGAACCGATCCGCGGCTGCGCGCGCCGCGGGGGCGGAAGCCTCCGCCACCACGCGCACCCGGACCGGCAAGCGGGGTGGGGTCGTACGCGGCCGCGTACACCATGGCGGGCACCCGCCCCATGGCCCCGCAGCCACGATCCCGACGCCCGGGCGCCCCTGCACGGCCAAGCCCACTTCCTTTGGACTCGCCAGCCACCAAGGTACGCCGTGTCTGTGGACCCGATCGTGGCGGACGGTATCGGCTTCGGCAGGAGGTCCCCCTGGGCCCGGAGAACAGCACGCGAAGTACATCCCCCTGAGGAGCGTGCCGTGGACCTTGTGATCCGACGCGCCCGGTTGACGGGAGGAGCCGAACTTGTGGACCTGGGCGTCCAGGACGGACGGATCGCCGCGGTGGCCCCGAGGCTGGAGGCCCGAGGCCGGGAGGAGCTGGACGCGGACGGCCGGCTGGTCACGCCTTCCCTGGTGGAGCCACACATCCACCTGGACGCCGTGCTGACTGTGGGGCAACCCCGTTACAACCAGTCCGGCTCGCTGTTCGAGGGAATCGAGATCTGGGGGGAACGGGTCCGGTCCCTAACCCACGAGGACGTGAAGAGCCGCGCCCACCAGGCCCTGCGGTGGATGCTGGCGCATGGCGTTACGCACGTGCGCACCCACGTGGACGTGTGCGATCCTGCCCTCACCGCCTTGCGGGCCCTCCTCGAGGTGAAGCGGGAGGTTGCCCCCACGGTCCAGGTCCAGATCGTGGCCTTCCCACAGCAGGGCATCTACTCCTTCCCGGACGGGGAAGGGCTGGTGCAGGAAGCGATCCGCTTAGGAGCGGACGTGGTGGGCGGAATTCCCCACTACGAGTGGACCCGTGAGTACGGCGAGCGGGACGTGAAGTTCGCCCTGAGGCTCGCGGCGGAACGGGGGCTGCTCGCGGACCTGCATTGCGACGAAACCGACGACGACCAATCGAGGTTCCTGGAGGTCCTGTGCGCGGAGACCATCCGGCTCGGCCTGCAGGGTCGCGTCACGGCCAGCCACACCACAGCCATGCACTCGTACAACAACGCGTACGCGTATCGCCTCCTGCGGTGGATCCGGCACGCGGGCGTGCACTTCGTCACCAACCCCCTGGACAACGCGGTTCTTCAGGGCCGGTTCGACAGCTATCCGGTCCGGCGGGGCTACACGCGGATCAAGGAGCTCCTGGCCAACGGCATCAACGTGGCCGTGGGCCACGACTCCATCATGGACCCGTGGTACCCCTTGGGGATCGGCGACCCCCTGCAGGCGGCTTTCGTTCTCGTGCATTACGGGCACATGTCCGGCTACGAAGAGATCCGGGAGCTGGTGAGCATGGTGACCACCGGCGCCGCCCGCTGCTTGGGCATACAGGACCACCGGATCGAACCGGGCGCGCCAGCGAATCTCGTGGTGTTCGACGCCGAAAGCGAGTTCGACGCCATCCGCACCCTGGCGCCCCGCCGATGGGTCCTTTCCGCGGGCCGCATCGTGGCCCGAACCGATCCCGCCCGGTTCTTCGTGCGCCTGGCTGGTGACGAGGAGGAGGTGACCTTCCAGCCCCATGGCCACCGCTGACCTCGGCCGCCTCCCGCGCCCCCTGCGCCCGTGGCGGCTGCGGGCGCATCTGGGAGAGGCGGGCCGCTGGCTGCTGTTCGCGGCGCTATTCCTCGGAGTGTGGGAGGCTGCCGCGCGCCTGTACGACCAGCCCTACCTCCTGCCCGCTCCGTCCGCGGTGGCTCGGGAGCTCGCCGAGAACCGGGTCCTCGTCTGGCAGTACACCGTGGTCACCTTCCAGGAGATCGCCCTGGGATTCGCCTACGGATCCGTGGTGGCCCTGGCGGTGGCGGCGCTGTTCCTGTGGATCCCGGAGTGGCTGGAGGACCTGTTGTATCGGCTGGTGGTGACCATCAACAGCACGCCCTTCGTCGCCCTCGCATCCCTGGCTGTGGTGTGGTTCGGGATCGGCATCCGCAGCAAGGTCATCATCGCCGCCCTGTACGCCTTCTTCGCGGTGATGTATCACGCCCACCGGGCCTTCCTCAGCGTGCCCCGGGTGCGGGAACAGCTGTTGGATCTGTACAACGCCACGTGGGCGCAACGGATGCTGCTGCTCAAAATCCCCTCCGCTCTACCCATCCTGTTCACCAGCCTCAAGGGCGGGGTCATGGCCGCCGTGAACGGCGCCATCGTGGGCGAGCTGTTCGGGGCCACAGAGGGGCTCGGGTTCATGATCCTGGACGCCCGCTACGTGGGGAATACCGTCCGGGTGTTCCTGGCTGCGGTAATGTGCACGTTGATCGGTTGGCTTTTGCTCGCTGTGGTGTCTGCCGCCGAACGGGTGCTGTTGCCCTGGCACGCGGAGGTGGTCGGCCGGCGTAAGTAAACCAGACGGGAGGTGGTGGAGATGCGGTTGCGGTGGTGGTCCCTGCTCTTCGTCCTGCTGCTGGCCGGGTGGCCCGCGGCCGCTCAGGGCGTGAAGGTGTCCGTGATCGAGTCGTGGTTCATCCACAACGAGTCCATGGGTGACCCCATCGCGGTGGAGCGGGGCTTCTACGGCGACCTGCAGGTGGAGGTGATCGGCGGAGGCCCCGGTCTCTCGCCCATCGACCGGACCATGGCCAAGGCGCGGGCCGGGGAGATCGTGTTCGGAGTGGACTACCCCCAGAACATCCTGGAGGCCCGGGAGCGCCAGCGTCTGCCGCTCGTGGTGGTGGGCCACGACTTTCAGAAGTCCGCTATGCGAATCGTGTGCTGGAGCCCCAAGCGCACGGCGGCAGACTTCCGCGGACGCTTCGCCACGTGGATCGGCTACGACAAGCCCATCAAGGCGGTGGTGGGCCGCAACTGGCAGCGCCAGATCCAAGTGGTGAACCAGCAGGGGGACCCCGCCACCCTGGGTGGCTGGCTCGCCAAACAGTACGACTGCGCCAGCGCCATGATCTACAACGAGCTGCTCGTGATCCAACGGCTGGTGCGGGAGGGCCGGATCAAGGACCGCTACTACGTGTACAGCTACCCGCAGTTCGGCGTCGACTGGCCGGAGAACGTGCTCTTCACCACGGAGGAGATTGTCGCCAAGCACCCCCAGGTGGTGCAGCGCTTCGTGAGCGCCCGGTACCGCGGGTTCGCGTGGGGCCTGGCCAACCGGGAGGCGGCGGCGGAGATCCTACTCAAGTACAACAAGAACCTGGACCGCCGACACGAGATCGAGGGAATGGAGGCGATCCAGAGCATCATGGTGACCCCGTACACGCGGGAGCACGGGCTGGGCGCCGTGGACCCCGCGGCGTGGGACCGGCTGGGCCGCGATCTGGTGCGGGCAGGCTTCTACACCCAGACGCCCAACGTACGCGCCGCGTACACCACACGCTTCCGCAGCGGGGTGCGCCCCTAGTGGAGCCCCGCATCCGGTTGCGGGAGGTTACCAAGCGGTTCCCGGCGCCGGATGGAGCCGGGAATGAGCCGCTCGCGGTGTCCCGGTTCACGCTGGAGGTGGCGGCCGGGGAGTTCCTGACCGTCATCGGCCCGAGCGGGTGCGGCAAGACCACCCTTCTCCACCTCCTGGCAGGCCTGCACACGCCCACCTCCGGTGAAGTGACCGTGTGCGGAACCTCCCCAGGCGAGGCGGTGCGATCCGGCGCCTGCAGCCTCATCTTCCAGGCGCCGGTGCTGTTTGAGTGGCTCACCGCCGAGGAGAACGTGCTCCTGCCGCTGCGGCTGCGCGACCCCTTGTGGTGGGCGTGGCGGTGGCGGCGGGAGCGCTACCGGGCCAGCGCCCGGACCGCTCTGCGCACCGTCGACCTCGAAGGCTACGAGGCGTTCCGGCCCCAGCTGCTATCCGGCGGTATGCAGCAGCGGGTAGCCATCGCCCGGGCCCTCACCCTGGACCCGCAGGTTCTTCTCATGGACGAGCCCTTCGGCGCCCTGGACGAGATCAACCGGGACCGGCTGAACCTGGAGCTGCTGCGGGTATGGCAGGAGCGCGCGCTCACCGTGGTGTTCATCACCCACTCCATCGACGAAGCCGTGTTCCTGTCGGACCGAGTGGTCGTGATGGGCCGGGCGGTCGAAGGGGTCCCCAGCATCCGCCACGTGGTGCGGGTGGGGTTGCCGAGACCCAGGACCCTGGAGATGAAGGAGAGCCCCGAGTTCTTCGAGCGAGTTCGCGAGGGCCGCGAGGCCCTGCGCTCAGCCCTCTGACCGGGGGACAGAACCTGGCGGGGGAGAAGGACCCGCCTGCGAGGGGTCTATTCGGCCGGAGGCCCTGGCTATGGCCTGCAACAGGACCTCCGGGGTCGCCGCGGTGGCGTCACCCAGGAAGATCTTCCGGTCCTCGGGGTCCAGCAGCATGACAAAGTGCTCGGACTCCAGCAGCCGGTACCCCGGCGGTAGCCGGAACTTGAGCTTTTCCGGGGGGACCTCCCAGAACACCCTTTCACCCGGCGTGTTGACAGTGCGTAGTGATTTTACCACGATCCGTAGCGAAGTGCACCACTAACCCGCGCGCAGCGTCTGGTAGGCTTTCCCATGTTCAGCTACGTAGTGCAAACGGATGCCGGCAGTTGGTCACCACCGGGGACCGCGGGGAGGCGAGAAGAGCCCTGGGCGCGCGGATCCGAAGCGCGCGCAAAGCGGCACAACTCTCGCTGAAGGAGCTGGCGAGCCGCCTCGGCGTGCGGCCCGGCACGCTGGTGAGCTGGGAGTCCGGCCAGCGCCAACCGGGCTTATCCCACGTGGTGGCCATCGCGGATCATTGCGGTGCCGACCTCGTATGGCTGCTCACCGGCCGACCGACCGAGCGCACTAAGCTGGACGAAGCCCTCGCGCGCCTAGCGGACGATGTGGCGGTGGTCCGGTCGCTCCTCACCCGGTGGGTGGCCGAGCGCAGCGCCCAGTACCCTCAGCAGCCCAGCCGAGCGAGTCCCTCTCCCCTGGATCCCGCAAGCCTTGCCAACGAGGTCACCAGACGGGTGGCGGCCCAGCTCCCCGCGGGGTGCTCCCATCTACTCCCCGCCCTGGAGGCCGCCCTGGCCTCGGTCCTTCGCGACACCCTGGAGCCGGGACCCTCCTAAGACCCCGAACTCTGACCGCCGCGGCCCGCTAGAATGGGGTGCGTGGGGATGCGCCAACTGGAGAACCTGCTGCAGCGTAAGTCCGCGGAGATCGCGGCCCTGCGCGAGATCAGCCGCACCATCAGCCAGGCCCACGACCTGGACACGACGCTCACCACCATCACCCGCAAGACCGCGGAAGTCATGGGGATGGACTCCTGCTCCCTCTATCTCCTGGATCCCCAGGGAGAGTACCTCGTCCTGCGGGCCACCACGGGTTTGGCACCCGAGGCGGTGGGGAGGGCCCGCCTGCGCCTGGGCGAGGGGCTCACGGGATGGGCGGCCCGCAACGAGCAACCCGCATGGAGTAGCAACGCCCCCGCCGACCCCCGTTTCCGCCTGCTTCCGGAGACCGAGGAGCTGCGGTTCCAGTCCCTGCTCGCGGTGCCACTGGTGGTGGGCGGACGGGTTCTGGGTGCCATGAACGTCCAGACCCGCAGCACCCACGAGTTCACCGAAGACGAGGTGGAGCTCCTCAGCATGATCGCGGACCTGGCGGGCGGTGCCATCGAGAAGGCTTCCCTCCACGATCACATGCGCCGCCAAATCCGGGAGCTGTCTACCCTGGCAGAGCTAAGCCAGACCCTGACCTCTCCCCTCTATCTGGAGCAGGTGCTGCAGGTGATCGTGGAGATGGCGGCGCGGATGCTGGAAGCAAGGCTGTGCTCCCTGCTGCTGTTGGACGAAGCGCGGGGACTCCTCCGGCCGGCTGCGGCACACCCTTCGGACGCCGCCTACACCGAGCGCGCCCCCATCCCCCTGGGTGCCGGGATCGCGGGACGCGTGGCGCAGACCGGGGAGCTGCAGGTCGTCCCGGACCTGCTCGCCGAACCCCGCTTCTCGGACCCCGAGTTCGCCCGCCGGGAGGAGCTGCGCTCCATGGTCTCAGTCCCCCTGCGGGTGCGTGACCGCGTGATCGGAGTTCTCAACTGTTACCGGGCGCGACCCGCGGCCTTCTCCGCGGCAGACGTCAACCTCCTCACCACCCTCGCCACCCAGACCGCCCTGGCCATCGAGAACGCCAACCTGGTTATGCGGTCCGCGGTGGTGCGGGAGATGCACCACCGGGTCAAGAACAACCTTCAGACCATCGCCATGCTGCTGCGGCTGCAGCTGGCGGACGGCCGGGAGCCGTCTGGCCGCGAAGTTCTCACGGAGACCATCAACCGGGTGCTGGGCATCGCCGCGGTGCACGAGATCCTGTCCCTGGAGGGCTTCCGGACCGTGAACCTGCGGGATGTCTTGGACCGGGTGACCCACGCGGTGGTGGCCAACATGCGCCGGCCCGATCTACACTTGGAGGTTTCCATACAGGGCGACGACGTCTACTTCCCCTCCCAGCCCGCCACCTCCGCGGCCCTCGTGGCCACGGAGCTGGTGCAGAACGCGCTGGAGCACGCCTTCCGCCACCGCACCCACGGCCGGCTCTGGGTGCGCCTGGCGGACTCCGCCACCCACGTGGTGCTGGAGGTGGAGGACGACGGCGCAGGGTTGCCCGCGGGGTTTGACCCCGCCCACTCCCCCGACCTGGGCTTGCGCATCGCCCGGACCCTGGTCCAGGAGGACCTGCGGGGTGAGTTATCGGCCCACAGCGCGGGAGGAGCGCGATTCGTTGTGCGGATCCCGAAGGAGGCTTTGAGGGGTTGAAGCGCATCGTGATCGCGGACGATGAGGCCCTGATCCGCATGGGCCTGCGGGCCATGCTGGAGGAGGCAGGGTACCGGGTGGTCGGGGAGGCTTCAGATGGCAAGCGGGCGGTGGAGCTGGTGGTGCGCCTGCGGCCAGACGTGGTGTTCTTAGACGTCAAGATGCCTGAGATGGACGGGCTCACGGCCGCGGCCCGCATTCAGGAGACGCACCCCACGCCCGTGGTCCTGCTGACCGCCTACAGCGAGCGGGAGCTGGTTCGCCAGGCCCAGCGGGCGGGTGTGCTGGCCTACCTGGTGAAGCCCATCAAGGAGGAAGATTTGGTGCCGACCATCGAGGTGGCGCTGGCGCGCTTCAGCGACCTCCACCGAAAGGACGAGCGCATCGGAGAGCTCGAACAACAGCTGGAAACCCGCAAGTTGGTGGAACGCGCCAAAGGCCTCCTGATGGAGCGGGAGGGGCTGTCGGAAGAAGAAGCCTTCCGCCGCATCCAGCGGGAGGCGCGCCGCACCCGCCGGACCATGCGGGAGGTGGCCCAGGAGATCCTGCGCCAGGGGTCTACTCCCCCCCGGACTTAAGCTGCAGGGCGCGGAGCAACGTCGCCATTTCCACCGCGGCCAACGCCGCGTCACGGCCTCGATTACCGGCCTTTCCCCCCGCCCGCTCCGCGGCCTGTTCCGTGGTGTCGGCGGTTACCACCCCGTAGACCACGGGCACGCCCGTCTCCAGCGCGACGTGGGCGATCCCCGCGGCGCTCTGCCGCGCCACCTGCTCAAAGTGGGGGGTCTCGCCACGCACGATCGCACCTAGGCAGACTATGGCGTCATAGCCGGCTGGTCGGGCCAGTCGGCTAGCCAGCGGGGGGATTTCGAACGCGCCGGGGACCCAGACCACGTGGACCTCCTCGACGCCGCACCGGCGGAGCCCATCCAGAGCACCGTCCAATAAGCCGCGGGTGACAGTCTCGTTGAAGCGGCTCACCACCACCGCAACCCGCAGCCCCCGTCCATCGAGGGAACCTTCAAAGGCCTGCACCCGCATCCTCGCCTCCCAGGGGGTCCAACTCGTGGCCCAGGCGGTCCCGCTTCGACCGCAGGTAAGGAAGGTTCTCGGGTCCCACCCCGACCACCAGGGGCACACGTTCCGTCACCTCCAGCCCGGCTCTTTCCAAGGCGCGAACCTTCCCGGGGTTGTTGGTAAGGAGCCGGACCCGGGCCACACCCAGCGCCCGGAGGATCTGCGCGCCCATCGTGTAGTCGCGGGCGTCCGCCGGGAACCCCAGGGCCAGGTTTGCCTCCACGGTGTCGTAGCCGACGTCCTGAAGGGCATAGGCGCGGAGCTTGTTGGCGAGGCCGATACCCCGGCCTTCCTGCCGAAGGTACACCACGACTCCGCGCCCCGCAGCGGCGATCCGCCGCATGGACTCCCGGAGCTGCGCGGCGCAGTCGCACCTGCGCGACCCGAAGACCTCGCCGGTCAGACACTCAGAGTGCATACGGACCAGTATCGGCTCCGCGCCCGTCACCCTCCCGAGGACCAACGCCAGGTGCACCCGGTCCGTGAACCGCTCCCGGAAGGCCGCTAACCGCCAAGTCACCCCGCCCGCCGGCAAGCGCGTTTCCCCTACGCTTTCCACCGCCTCCTCCCGTTCGAGTCGCCACCGCACCAGGTCAGCCACCCGGAGCATTCCCAACCCCAGCCGCTCACAGAGGCCCAGTAGCTGCGGCAGCCGAGCCATCTGGCCCTCTGGCGCCAACACCTCGCAGATGGCAGCTACGGGGGGGAGCCCGGCACGGCTCACAAGCTCCACCGCCGCCTCCGTGTGCCCGGGCCGTTCGAGCACGCCGCCTTCCCGTGCAACCAGCGGGAACACGTGGCCGGGCCGGTCCAGGTCTTCGGGTCGCGTCGCAGGATCCGCCAGCACCCTCAACGTGGCGGCGCGGTCGAACGCAGAGACTCCGGTCGTCACCCCCGTGCGCGCGCTCACCGAGACCGTGAATGCAGTCCCGTAGCGGCTCCTGTTGGGCGTGGTCATGGGCCATAGGTCGAGCTCCCGGGCCCGGCGGGCCGTGAGGGGTGCACACAACAGTCCCCGGCCTTCGGTGATCATGAGGTTGACCGCCTCCGGGGTAGCCCGGCACGCGGCCAGCACAAAATCCCCTTCGTTCTCGCGGTCTTCATCGTCCAACACGACCACCAGCTCCCCGCGGGCAATGCGCCGGAACGCTTCTTCCACCGGAATCCACGGGGCGTTCATCGCCTGCCGTGCCCTCCCAGCAGCCGTTCGACATACTTCGCGAAGACGTCTACCTCCAGGTTCACGGGGTCTCCAGACACCCGCAGGGCTAGGGTAGTCCGTTGGAGCGTCTGGGGAATCAAGCACACGCGAAACCCCTGGCGGAACAGGCCGGCCACGGTCAGGCTGACGCCGTCCACGGTCACCGAACCGCGCTCCACCAGGTACCGCCACACCTCGCGCGGGGCGGCAATGTCCAGCCACCGCGCAACCCCGTCCGGCCGCACCCTGCGCACGCGGCCCACGCCGTCCACGTGCCCCTGCACGAGGTGACCGCCCAGGCGACTTTTGGGCGTCAGCGCCCGCTCGAGGTTCACCGGATCCCCGGCCCGGCGGTGTCCCAGGGTCGTTCGCTGCAGGGTTGCAGGCCCTAACTCCACCTCAAAGCTCCTGCGGTCTACGCGAGCCACGGTCAGGCACACCCCGTCCACGGCTACGCTCTCGCCCGGGCGCAGTCCGCGGACCACTTGCGCTGCCCTGATCCGCAGGGCGCCCGGTGAAGCTTTTTCGACCAAGCCGATCTCCTCCACGATCCCAGTGAACAACTCAGTCCTCCACCCGCAACGGCCCGTGGACCTCTCCTTCCACGCAAAGATCTTGGCCCAGCCGCCGCACAACTGCCGTCTGCACCCGCAGGGCGTGACACAGGTCTTCCACCCCCACCCCGCCAACCGGTCCGGGAGCACGCTTGCCGCCGATCAACACCGGAGCGACGAAAACCACTACTCGGTCCACCAAACCTGCTTCCAGAAGCGAAGCGTGGACTGCACTTCCACCCTCAGCCAGCACGCTCATCACCCCGTGGTCTGCCAGCCGCTGCAGCAGCCCGCGCAGCGACACGCGGCCGTGTTCTGCCTCGCACACCCACACGTCCGCTCCTGCAGCCCGGAGCCGTTCTGCCCGCTCGGAATCCGCCCCCGGTGTGGTGGCCACCACCACGGGGGAAGCGCCTTCCCGCAGAATCGTTGCATTCGGAGGGAGCCGCAGCTGGCTGTCGACGACCACCCGCAGGGGGTCTCGGCCTCCGGGGATCCGGCAGGTGAGGGCTGGGTCGTCCCGCAGGACGGTGCCAATCCCTACCAAGCACGCGTCGTGCCGGTCCCGAAGCCGGTGCCCATACGCCCGGGCGCGCGCTCCTGTTATCCAGCGGGACGCGCCCGTACGGGTGGCGATCCGACCGTCGAGGGACATAGCCCACTTGGCGCTGACCCACGGGAGCCCCGTGGTCCGGTGTTTGACGTACGCACAGTTCAGTCGCTGGGCTTGCGCTGCCAGCACGCCGACTTCGACCTCCAAGCCCGCTGCTCGAAGCCGCCCGACTCCTCGGCCGCTGACCCGCGGGTCCGGGTCCTCCATGGCCACCACCACGCGGCGGATGCCCGCGCTCACAATGGCCTCGGTACAGGGCGGGGTGCGCCCGTGGTGGTCGCAGGGCTCGAGGTTCACGTACAGGGTGGCACCACGAGCCAGCGGACCGGCGCGCCGCAGTGCTTCGACTTCTGCGTGGGCCGCACCGGGGCCGCGGTGGTATCCGGAGCCCACCTCAACCCCTTCGCGGACGACCAACGCACCCACCATGGGGTTTGGGCTGGTCCGCCCTCGGGCGGCGGCAGCGAGCTCCAAGGCCCGCCGCATCCAGAACTCGTCCACAGAACACATACTGCCCGGAGGTGGGACCTCCGGGCAGATGGAACCAGTCGCGAGGCCGTGCGGACCGATCGCGGTCGTCCAGCCTCTCCAGGGAGCGGATCCGCCCCGGGTTCAGCGACCTTCTCCCATCCGGACTGTACCGTCGGCCCCGGCTTGGCCGAGTCGGCTGCACCGGGTCCACCGCGCCTCAGACCGTGCGCGGGTCGCGGGCTCGCGCAGCCTCACGCTGCGCCTACCGCCGGTCGGGAATCGAGGGTCGTGAGACCCCCTCACCCTGCCCCGAAGGTCACACCTTGGCCTAATGTTACTGGACCCGTGTCGGCGCCGCAACTGCGCCCCGACGTCACTGCCGCAACCCCGGTGCCTCGCTCGCCGCCGACCACTCCTCCAGGAACCCATGCTCGCCTGCGAAGGGCCCTTAGATTCAAGGCAAGGCCCAGGCCCCACGCCGTGTGTCTGCCCGGTTCGTGGAAAGCCCCTTGCCCCTGCTCCGCGGTGGCTGCGGCCACCACCTCGGCGCCCGCGACCTTCGGGGGCCGAGATTCGAAGATCCCGGACGTTTTCTGTTGACACCCCGATCCAGCACTGCTATCTAACAAAGAAACGCGATCGCTCATGAGGAAGTGCGCCTAGGGTTCCGCGGCCTGACCCAGGCCGGTCCGGACCAAGCGGCGCAGGCGGGTCACGGCTCGCTACACCGTCGGGACAAAAGCCCGAGGGGGAGGTTCCTCAGGATGAGGCCCCCTCGGGCTTTGGGTTATCTCGACAAATCACCGGGGAACCGAGGAGGAAGCCGGGACCGTGACGTCTCTGGCTGCGTTGCCTGAGCGGGACGCCTGCGGGGTGGGTTTCGTGGCGCGGTTGCACGCGCCACCCTCGCACGCCGTCCTGCAAGCTGCCCTCACCGCGTTGCGCAACCTCGCCCACCGAGGAGCTCAGGCCGCGGACGGCCGGACCGGGGACGGAGCGGGCATCCTGACGGAGATCCCGTACGGTCTGCTCGCCCGGGCCCTGCGGGACATGGGGTACCGCGGTGACGAACGGCCCCTCGCGGTGGGCGTCTTCTTCTTCCCGACGGAGGAGGGTGCATACCGGGCCTGCCGAGCGGTCTGCGAGGAGGAGTTCGAACGGGCAGGGCTGCGGCGCTTGGGCTGGCGCACACCTCCGATCCAGCCGCAGGCCCTGGGGGAGTACGCCCTGCGTACCTTACCCCGCATCGAGCAGGCCCTGCTGACGGCCCCGGGGGAACAGGACCTGGAGGCGCTGGAGCGGCGCCTGTATCTCGTTCGACGGCGCATCGAGCGGCGGGCTGCGGGCCTGGGCCTGTACGTGCCCTCCCTGTCGTGCCGGACAGTGGTGTACAAGGCCCTGGTGTCCGCCCCGCAGCTGGAGCGCTTCTACCTGGACCTGCAGGACCAGGACTTCGCGGTGCGGGCGGCGGTGTTCCACCAGCGGTACAGCACCAACACCAACCCGTCCTGGCCCCTGGCGCAGCCCTTCCGGCTCCTCGCCCACAACGGGGAGATCAACACGCTGCTGGGCAACGTGAACTGGATGCGGGCCCGGGAGGGCGACCTGCGCAGCGAGGTGTGGCAAGACGCCCTGCGCGACCTCCTTCCGGTCATCCAGGAGGGCGGTAGCGACAGCGCGATGCTGGACAACGTGCTGGAGCTGGTGCGCCGCAGCGGCCGGGACCTGGTGCACGCCCTACGCATGCTGGTCCCGGAAGCCTGGGAGGGCGCCTGGGATCTGGACCCCGCCGACCGCGCCTTCTATCGGTACCACGCGTGCCTCGTGGAGCCGTGGGATGGCCCCGCGGCGCTGGCGTTCTTCGACGGGCGCACCGTGGGGATGGCGCTGGACCGCAACGGCCTGCGGCCTGCCCGCTACACCGTCACCCGGGATGGCCTCGTGGTCGCGGCCTCCGAGGTCGGTGTGCTCGCCATCCCCCCCGGCCGGGTGCTGGAGCGCGGCAGGCTGGGGCCCGGACAGATGGTGGCCGTGGACCTCGACGAGTCCGCCCTGCTGCACCCCCACGAGATCCGGCGACGGCTCGCCTCCCGCAAGCCGTATGAGAAGTGGGTGGGCCGGCTGGTGCGGGTGGAGCCCGAGCCCGAGGGCCGCGCGCAGGCGGAGGACCTGAAAGCGCTCCCGCTCGCCTTCGGCTACACGAAGGAAGACCTGCAGCGGGTGCTCCAGGTCATGGCCGCCGACGGGAAAGACCCGGTCGGATCCATGGGCGACGACACCCCGCCCTCCGCCCTGTCGGCCCAGCCCCGGTTGCTGTACCAGTTCTTCCGGCAGCGCTTCGCGCAGGTCACCAACCCGCCCATCGACCCCCTGCGGGAGCGGCTGGTCATGTCGCTCGAGGTCCGCCTCGGAGCGCGCCGGTCCTTCCTGGAGGAGAGCCCGGAGCACGCTGACCTGGTGGAGCTCCCAAGCCCTGTGCTCCCGGGCTTGAACTGGGTCGGGGAAGTGCCGCTGCGGGTGCACCGCCTCGACGCCACTTTCGAGGCAGCCCGGGGTGCTGAGGGGCTGGAGGAGGCTTTGGAACGGCTCTGCCGTGAAGCCGCGGAAGCGGTCCGCGCGGGCTGCACGGCGCTTGTCCTTACAGACCGCGGGGTGAGCCGTCACCGTGCACCGGTACCCGCGCTGCTTGCCACCTCCGCGGTGCACCACCACCTGATCCGGCAGGGGTTGCGTCTGCGCACCGCCCTGCTGGTGGAAACGGGTGAGGCCCGAGAAGTGCATCACGTGGCATGCCTGGTGGGCTACGGCGCGGAGGGCGTTTACCCGTACCTGGCTCTGCAGCTGGCCCAGTCCCTCGCACCCCACGGGGCCGCCAACCTCAAGAAGGCTCTGGAGAGCGGGCTCCTCAAGGTGATGGCGAAGATGGGGATCGCGCCCTTCCAGGCCTACTGTGGGGCTCAGATCTTCGAGACCATCGGGCTGGATCGGTCACTTGTGGACCGGTACTTCCCCGGCACGCCCAACCACGCACCCGGAGTCGGCCTTCCCGCGATTGCCCGCGACGTGTTGGACCGGCACTGCTCTTACGTTCGGGCGCTGGAGGGCGAAACGGTGGGAGTCCCCGACATCGGTTTCTACCGGTACCGCCACGGGGGCGAATACCACGCGTTCGGGCCCGAGGTCGTGAAGGCCATCCACCGCGTGAGCCTGCAGGGGGCGTCCGCGTACCGAGACCTGACGCAGGCGTTGACGTCCCGGCCTCCGCAGGCGTTGCGCGACTTGCTGGATTTCCGGCCTCTCGGCCCCGCGGTCCCTCTGGAAGAGGTGGAGCCTGCGGAGAGTATCCTGAAGAGGTTCGTGATCTCCGCCATGTCCCACGGAGCGCTGTCGCGGGAGGCTCACGAGACGCTGGCGGTGGCCGCCAACCGCCTGGGGATGCGCAGCAACAGCGGAGAAGGAGGGGAGGATCCTGCGCGCCGGCAACGCCGGCCCAACGGCGACTGGCCCAACACCACGATCAAGCAGGTGGCCAGCGGCCGGTTCGGAGTCACCGCGGGCTACCTGCGGTCGGCGGTGGAGCTGGAGATCAAGATGGCCCAGGGGAGCAAGCCCGG
Organism: bacterium; assembly: GCA_041640435.1. GTDB lineage: Bacteria > Sysuimicrobiota > Sysuimicrobiia > Sysuimicrobiales > Sysuimicrobiaceae > Tepidifontimicrobium. The sequence continues at coordinate 16,907 of JBEQAH010000016.1, forward strand.
AGAGGGCGGACAGCTCTT
>JBEQAH010000017.1:0-16847 GCA_041640435.1 bacterium
CCGCCCCGCGCACCTCGGACGCCAGGATGGTGCCCTGCACCATGTCGTCGATGTAGCAGAAGGACCGCGTCTGGTTCCCATCCCCCACCACTTCGAGCGGCCGACCCTCCAGGATGCTCTTGACGAACAGCGGGATCACCCGCCGCGGGGAGTCGTAGTCCATCCCGTAGCCGTAGGAGTTAAAATAGCGGACCACCACCGTGGGGAGGCCGTAGCGGCGGTGGTACTCGAAGCACAGCTGCTCCTCCAGGGACTTCACCCGCGCGTACACCCAACGTCGCACGTGGGGTCCGGCGTACAGGTTGTCGTCGTCCTCGTTCAGGGGGACCTTGTCCAGGATCCCGTACACGTCCGCGGAGGAGCTAAACACCACCTTGCTCTTCTGTTTGCGGGCGACCTCCAGAACGTGGAGCATGCTGTCGATGTTGTTGCGGATGGTCCGGACCGGGTCCCCGATGGTGGTCCCCACCCCGACCACAGAAGCCAGGTGGAAGATCACCTCCGCGCCGGCGGCCGCCTCCTCCACGTCGCGGCGGACGGTGGCGTCGCCCCGCACGAATCGGAACCTCGGGTGGCCCAGGAGGTCTGCCACCAGCGCCCCATCCTCCGGCCCACAGCAGTCCAGCACGCTCACGTGCCAGCCCTCCTGCCAGAGCCTTCGGGACAGGAACGCCCCGACGAACCCGGCCCCGCCCGTCACACACGCCGCGCGCTCACTCACCGAATCCCTCCTCCCACCAAGCTCGGCTCAAGCGTCCTCGCGCCGCGCAGTAGCACCTGTCCGGCCGCTCCTCCTTCGTTGAACAACAAGTCCACCACCGACAGGTCCGCCAGGAATCCGACCTTCGGATGGCACTGCCGGTACGGAGGGCAGGTCCACTCCAAAACCACCAGCTCCACCCCCGAGCCGCGGAACGCCTCCGCATCCAGGTGGTTGGTGGCGGCGTACGCACCCGACAGGTACACGGTGGCACCCAGCTCCTTGCAGATCCGGACAAGCCGCTCGCTGCCCTCGCCGGGCACGCCCAAGGACGAAGCCCGCACGAAGGCCGTCCGCAGCCCCAGGGCGCGGCGCAGGTACTCCAGGCTCGTTACGTTCAACTCCACCAGCTTCTCCCACGGGGATGCGTAGAACTCCGCGAAGAAGGCCCCATGCTCCCGGAAATAACGCGCCCGGCCGTAGGCGGCCTGGAGCGACTTCCAGTGCTGGGCCCGCCAGCGGTCTTCCGCCACGCGCACGTCCTCGATGCGGTCACCCGCGCGGGCGTGCACCGGCACCGTGAGGTACGCCCAACCGCTGGCGGTCTTGATGCGGTTTCGGTTCTGCCAGCCGTTCTTGGTGTACTGGACGTCGTCCAAGAGCACGAAGGTATCCGCGAGCGCCGCCTTGGCCATGTACCGCAGCCAGGGTAAGTAGTGCGGCTGGTGGATCGCGACGATCAAGCCTCGCCCCCTTCACAGCAACTCAGAACAAGAAAGGGAGGCCGCGCGGATGCGCGGCCTCCCGTGTCTTTGTCGGGTCAGCCTGCCGAACTCAGCCTAACTCGCGACCCCCCGCCCCGCAAAGCCCGCGAAGGAGCAAACCCGGCCGCCCGACGCGGCCCCGTTGCGCCGACCAACTGGACACCTGTACGTTGCCCACCCAGCCACCTCCGGTTGGCCGAAAGGGCGAACGAAAGTACGTTTGCCAAAGGGGGGCACAGTTGCTACCATGCACGGGGCGCGCCGAGGGGGGCGGACGAGCCGGTGACCCTGGCCTTGGGTTAAGACGCAACACCACGCCATACACCCGGAGGTGCCTGCGATGAGGACCCCCCGAACTCTCCGCACCGTGATCCTCCTCCTGGTCGCTGCTACCTCGACGTCCTGCGGCGCTGGCGGAAGTGCGCTGCTGGGGCCCGGCCCCATCCAGACCCGCGTGGTGCCCGTTCAGCACACCCGCGTGGCGGACTCCGGCGCGCTACTGGTAAACGGCCAGAGCGTGGCCGTGGCCAGCCTCAACAAGTTTGCAGGCTGGGTCGGCTCGGGCTGGCTCAGAACCACTTCCGAGTACGAGCAGCGGCTGAGGGAGGCGAAGGCCGCCGGGTTCAACACCCTCTGGGTTCGGGAGGCTCCCGCCAACTTCTGGAGTACGTGGAACCTGTGGGCCACCGCCAACGCGTACGACCTGCAGGGAAGCCAAGAGGTGTTCAACCCGGACCGGATCGCGCGGATCAGCCGTGACCCGGCTCAACTGGTCTGGTTCCTCCACAGCGAGTTTCACGGAATGACCAGCAGCTACTCCGAGTGGACCACCACCAAGAACCGGGTGAAGGCCATCGACCCCAACCACGTGGTGGGAGACCTCATCATGTACCAGGCCGGATATCCGTCGGAGACCACCAACCCCTACGCCGTCATGGAGTACCCCATGCCCGAGTTCACCATTTCGGAATTCGCTCCGTACACGCAAGTCCTCCACATCGTCAACGAGTCCCGGTACGCGGACCGGATCCGCGCGCGGGGAGCCCGCTTCGTCAAGGCCGGTTCGGTGACCGTGGTGAGCGAGTTCGCCACCTACATCAACGGCGGCCGCCCCGTCGTGCCGTCTCGGGAGGAGATCTTCCGAGCCTTTCTGCTCCTCGTGGCGCTCAACTACAGGGCCCTGGACGTCCTCTGGGGCGCCAACCAGGTCATCTACAGCAACGAGCAGGAGCGCCAGCAGCTCTTCCAGAACCTCGAGCAGCTCCGGCCGGCCATCGACCGCGCGTGGGCCGACACCCTCGACGCCTTTCGCCTGCTCACAGGACCCTTGTACTCGGTCATCGCCGACCCCGCGAGCTTCACCCAGATCCCCGACGCCACACCCTCCTTCCAGCTGCAGTTCGACCGCTATACGGGAGTGTATGCAGCTCGCAAGGTCGTTGGCGGCACCACCTACGTGGTCGCCGTGAACCCCGAAGAGAGCTCCATCTCCGTGTCCATCCCGGCATCGGGCAGCACCGCCACAGAGCTCGTCACCGGCCAGAGTGTGTCCCTCAGTGGGGGCCGGATCTCGGTGACTCTTCCGGCTCGGTCCGCGCGGGTGTACGCGGTACGCTAACCGGCGCCTGTCCCGCCGAGGGCCGCAAGCCCCGTTCATCGGCCCTAGACAGGGACCGACGGTACAGCGCGTCCAAAGCCCTCACCATGGCCTCGGCGCTGAGATCTCTGGCGACGTGCGCCCGGGCCGTAGCCTTCATCCGAGCCCGGGTTTCACGGTCTTCCACGAGGGACCGGAGGGCGGTCGCGAGCGCTACAGGGTCGGCGGGCGGCACGAGGATCCCGGTTTCCCCGTCGGTCACGAGGTCCGGGATGCCACCCACCTTCGTCGCGACGACCGGCACCCCTGCGGCCTGAGCTTCCACGATCACCCGCCCCATCCCCTCGTTCCGGGATGGTAAAACGAGCACGTCGAACAGGGGCAAAAGTTCCGGCACGTCCCTCCGCAGCCCGAGAAAGTGGGTGCGGTCCCCGATCCCGCGCTCTTTCGCCAACCGTTCCAGCGCAAGACGTTGGGGCCCGTCCCCCACCAGGACAAGGTGCACCGGAGGGCTCACGTCGGTGAGCCGGGCGGTGGCTTCGATGGCGTCTTCGATCCCCTTCACGGGCACCAGCCGGGCCACGCACCCCACTACAAAGACGTCCTCTGAAAGCCCCAAGTCCTTGCGGCGCAAGGAGCCGGCGCGCTGGTACCGCTCCACCTCCACCCCGCTGGGGATGACGTGCCACCGTTCGGGGCTGCCCACCCCGTGTTTCAGGTGGTCGCGCTTCTCCGACTCCGTCAGCGCCACCAGGGCGTCCGTCCACCGGGTGGCCAGGATGCGCTCCACCCACGCAAAGAACCGGCTCCGCAGCCTCCCGCCGTAGCCGTGGTACACGTGGCCGTGAGGGGTGTGGACCACGAGAGGAGTGCACGCCCAGCGGGCCGCTATCCGGCCCAGGACGCCGCCTTTCGACGTGTGGGTGTGCACCACGTCGTACCCCCGGCGCGCCAAGCGGTACAGAGCCCAAAGCGCCCTCAGGTCCGCCCAGGGCCGGATCTCCCGGACCAGGGTCGGAATCCGGTGGACCACAGTCCCCTCCGGAACCGCCAGGGACCCTTCCGGGCCTGCCTGAGGGCCCACCGCCAGTTCCACCTCGTATCCGAGCGCCTGCAAGCCGCGGATCGTCAGCAGGGTGTTCTCCTGCGCTCCTCCCACCACGAGGCGGGTGATGACGTGAAGCACACGCAACGCCTTCCGCGCGGGCGGCGTCCATCCCGAGGCGCGCCACAGCTGCAGGACCTGCTCCCGGGCGTCCCGGGAGGCGCGCCGCCTGCCCTCCTCCCCGAGCCGGCGCGCCGTGTTTACGTCACAGGCCAGGCTCCGCAGCGCCCGGGCCAGCTCCTCCACGTCGTCCTGCGGGACCACGAGCCCGGTGCGTCCGTGTTCCACGGCCTCGGGGATGCCTCCGGTCCGGGCGCCCACCACCGGAAGACCCGCCGCGCCCGCCTCCAGGAACACGATCCCGAAGCCCTCCACCCCGTCCCGCTGCGGCAGCTGGCGGCTGGGGAGGACGAACGCGTCTGCAGCGGCGTAGTACCTTGGCAGGGCTTCCTCCGGCACGAACCCGGTGAACCGCACCGCGTCCAGGACCCCGAGCTCGCGCGCCAGCGCTTCCAGGATCGGTCGCTGCGGCCCCTCTCCCACCACCAGCGCAGCCACCGGTACGCCCCGGTGACGGAGGTGCGCCACAGCCCGCAGCAGGAGGTCGTGCGCCTTCCGAGGGACCAGACGCCCCACGCTCAAGGCGACAAACTGGCCGTCCAGCCCCAGCTCCCACCGCACCCTCGTTCGCGCGCCTTCGGGCGGCTGGAACCGGTCCGGGTCCACCGTGGGCGGTAGAAGGACCGTGGTGGGCAGCTCGAATCCCAACGAGAGGAAGTGCCCTCGCGTGTACTCGCTGTTCACCGCCACCGCCGCAGCACCCCAAAGCCACCGCCGGAACAGGCTGCGCACAGGACCCCAGCGAAGCAGCCCGGGGACTTCCCCACCGTGCAAATAGACGCCGTACTGAACCCCAAAGAGCCTGCGCAGCAGCACACCGATGGGGAGCTGGTACAAATGGCCCAGGTGGACCGCCACGAAGGGGCCGCGCCGCAGGATCCGGGCCGCGTGCCAGGTGAACAACAGGCACTGCACCGCGCGCGCCACCGCCCGGGGACTCGTGGGGAGCCGGCGGCGGTGGATGGGAACGGGAAGTCGCGCATCCACCTCCGCCGCCCCCGGCAGATCCGGCGCGAGCACCTCCAGGGACTCCGGCGGCGCCTGGACGCACAGCCGCTCGTAGTACCGCGCACACCCGCCGGCCATGGGAGGGAAGTCGTTGGTCACCAGGAGGATCTTGCTCACGGCGTCACCCCTTCCAGGTACGAAAACTTGCCCGCGGCCCTGCGGGGCAGGTGGTCCGCGTGCGTCACCACCGCCTCAGGGTCCAGGGCAGTGGCGAGCAGCCGGAACTGCGCTGCCGGTGTGCCGGTGGGGACCCGCACGGTTCGTCCTTCCAAGTCGACGGTGAACCTCGCAGGCAGTCCGCTACGGGTCACCGCCGTCTGCGCGGCCTCCTCGAACCGCTGCCAGCCGTCGGTACCGCGACGCAGAAGCGCGGCGCGCGCAAGGGCGAGCCCGCAGGCACAGGGCCCGCTCTCTTCGGCCACCGGTTCGTCCAGGCGGTACCGGATCACCGGCACCCGCCGCGGGAGCAGTGACGTGGCCAGGGTCCGCCGGTCGGCCTGTTCCAGCCACACCTGCTCCGTCGACACGTGCAGGGAGCCCGCCGGACACTCGAAGGCCACAGTCCCGAGTTCGGTACAACCGAACTCCTCGGCCACCCGCGACCCGAAGGCCTCCTGGATGGCCTTCCGTTGGAAGGCAAACAGGGGCTCGCCCGTGGTCACGACAACGCGCGGCGGGGTGCGTGGCCGCAGACCCGCAAGCGCAAGCTCGTACAGGGCAGAGGGATAGCCGTATACGTACGCGAAGGTCCGCGTCTGCAGCGACTCGCGGGCCTCGACAACCCAGGTTTCGCCGTCGTCTACCAGGACCCTGTGCACGCCGAGCAACCTGTCCTTCGCGCGCAGAAACCTCTGCCGCAGCGGCGAGCCGCCCGCGCCGAGCAACGCGAGTCCCGGCTCTCCCGGCTCCACGCGCCACCAGCCCATGCCGCGCCAGAAGCCAGCCAGCAGGCGAGCGTAGGTCGCCCGGTTCACCGGCACCTCCACCGCTTCCCCCGACGAACCGCTGGTGCGGCGCCCCCACGCGAGACCCGGCCCCAGGTGCCGGCGATCGGTAGGCTCAAAGCTCTTGAGCACCCGCTCGGGCTCTCCGTCCTCCTCTCGCCAGCCCGCCGCCCGCAGCACGGAGGCGAGGCGCTCGCGCCTCAGCCTGTTGAGCTCCTCCGGAGAGCGCTCCACCCGCCTCAGCCGGGCGAGCTCCTCCCAAAAGGAGCGACCGAGCACCCAGGAGAAGCCTGTGATCACCGCCGGCGGCTCCCCGGGGACAGGTACGCGCTGGCGTAACCGGCGAGGTAGGAGAGCTGGGCCGCCACACCGATCCAACGGAGGGTCACAATGCCCCCGACTAAGCGCAGCGCGTGCCGGGCCGCCCGGTACGCCTGGCTCCGGCGGGGTCGGAACTGGACCACGTGCCCGTCGGGGTTCTCGAGGGCCAGGTCGGGAAACCGCCGCACGGCGCTGGCGCTTTCCCGGCCGTTGCGGAACGAAGTGCGGCACAGCGCCAACAGCCCTTCTGGCATGGGGTGGTAGAACCACACGCCGGGTGCGACCACTGTCCGCCACCCCGCCTTCCTCAACCGGTGGCGGAACTCCGGGTCCACACCTCTTGCCACCTCCTCGTTGAACCCCCCCAACTCCCAGAACAGGTCGCGCCAGACCGCACAGCAGGCGGTCACCACCATGTCGCTGTCCGTGGGGACGCTCACCACGGGTGAAGTACTCCTGGGGATCTGACCCGCGGCCGACCGCTGGAACCGGCTGGAGTGCTCGGGGAGGAGCTGTGCCGCGCCCACCATCCCAGCGCGCTGCACGCTCGCGAGGCAGCGAACCATGGTCTCCAGCACGCCCGGGTGGCCGAGCCGCACGTCGTCGTCCAGGAACACCAACACAGTTCCTCGTGCACCCCGCGCTCCCTCGTTTCGGGCCCGGCCGCTGGGGCGCACGCCCCGCACCACGCGCACCTCGTCGGGAGGGAGGGTCTGGCCGCTCAGGTCACCGAGGAGCGCCCTCAGGTTCTCCTCCCGGCCAGCGCCCGCAGACGGGATCACGACGCTGAGCACCATCGAACCTCCAGCCGCTCCAAATCCACCGACGCGGACTGATCCCCGACCCCTACCCGCACCGTCGCGCCTGTGACCTCACACCAGGCGTTCGCATCGTCCAGGGTCACCGCGGTCACAGCCGCACGTCCCGCCCGCAACCCGTAGCGGACCACATACGCGAGCCCGTTGCTGGTGAAAGCCTCCCTGACCTCGGCGGGCCCTGCGACCCCAAAGAGAAATCGCAGCTGTCCGCGGAGCCCCCCGTGGTCGAAACGAAGGAGGCCATCTGCGGGCACGACCGGTACGGAGAGCCGGACCGTGGCCCAAGCCGCGTCCGCCGGGCCGTCGAAACGGTCCACCGCGACAAGGCACCCTTCCTCGCGGAACCAGACGAGGGCCCGTCGCACTTCGGCGCCCGCCAGGACCTCCTGCCGGTAGCTGAGCGGCGGCCGCACGCGCAGCTGCCTGGCCATGCGACGGACACCCCGGAGCACCCATCCCAGCCACGGCCTTCCTTCCGCCCGCCGGGCCGCCCGGTGCGCGGCGGTGGTGTGCAGGCTCACGGGTCCTCCGCGGCCCACCAACGCCACTCCCACGGAGGAGGGGAAGCAGTGAACCTCGTCGTACGCCCGGACCGCCCAGGACTGCCCGCAGACCTGTAGGACGGGCATAAACCCGACCCAGTTGGGGTCTACTGGGTCTGCCATCTCGTGGGGCGGCGGGGGGATGACGGTGCGCCCCGCGTCCTTCCACGTGAGGACCTGCATCCCGCTTGAGCGTCCGTCCACGAAGAGGTACGAGCCTGGGTGGAACTGCCCCCGCGTACTGAAGGCCGCAGCGCGCCGGTCGTCTTTCTCCACCCAGAGTCCAGCCGCTTCCGCCTCCCAGCGGCGCAGGCCGTCCCCCGTAAGCCCCTCGGATGGCGGCGGGGTCTGGACCGCCAGGAAGGCGGCGAAGGCCGCGTAGTCCAGCCGGTCCACGTAGTCGTCCCAGCCCAGGCGCTCCCGCTCGAACGGGGTGGGGTACGTGCGGAAACTTCCGTCCGGCCCCACCAGGCGCGAGAGGAACCGCTGCACCCGTCCAGCAGCCCAGGCCACCTCGGCTCTCTCGTCTTTCTCGACCACGCCCAGCTGCAGCGCCACGCCCATGGCGTACGCGCTGGCGGCGTACCCGTACAGCGAGTTGCAACTCCGCCCGAAGTACAGCGTCTCCCCGTCGGGAGCGCACAGCCTGGCCAGGGCCAGGATCCCCTTTCGCAGCGCGTCGGCCGCCATTTCCTCGCGCAGGTCCGAGAGGAACATGGCGAGCATGGCGCAGAACTTCGCGTGGTAGGTCAGCGGCGTACACCGGCGCGGCCCGCCCCCGGGAGGGTAGTCGGCGAACAGACCCGCCTCATCCTGGAGCGGCAGGACGTCGTGATGAAGGCAGCGTACGGCCGCCTTGACGTCTTGAGGCCGGTCCAGGCCCAGGCCTCGCTGGAGCAAGCACACCGCGCGCATGGCGTGCCAGTTGTTCGTGGTCCGGCCTTCGAGCGAAGCGAACGGCATCCGGAGGAGGTAGCCCCCAAGCCGCTTCCACAATCCCGCAGGCCTCCCTTGAGCGGCCTGCACCCGGTACGCGGCCACTAGACCCAGGTTGTTCAGCTCGTGCGCGCCCCTGAGCGAGGGGAGCAGTCCGAGGAAGTAACGGACCGCCCTCTCCGCGCACTCTTCCAGGTCCGGCTCCTGCGAAAGGGCACAGGCCCCTGCGAACAGGCTCACCGCGTAGTGCGAAGGCGCAAGGGGCTCACCGGTCAGCGGGTCGCGCAAATTCCCGCTCGGCTGCTGGCAACGGGCCAGGCGGCGCAGCAGCGCCCGCCCGAGCACGCGGGGGTCTTGCCCCGTCCAGGCTAGCGTGGCCATTCCGCGGGCCTCCCGCGCAGGGCCGCGACGCTCGGCCGCCTTCCACAAAGCATCTCGCAGACAGCCTGCACACGCTGGGCGCGCCGCTCCCACGCGTGCCGGGCGGCGAACCGCCGTCCCGCCTCTCCCATCCGCTCGCGCAGCTCGGGGTGCTGCAGCAGGCTCACCAGGGCACGCACCGCGGTGTCCTCGTCCCCCTCGGGGACCAGGTACCCCGTGACGCCGTGGCGCACCGCTTCCACGGCCCCGCCGGAGGCGCCGCCGACCACCGGCCGGCCACAGGCCCCGGCTTCCAGGAACACCATCCCGAAGCCCTCCACGTCACCTTCCGGCGTCCTGCGGTTGAGCATGACGAAGACGTCGCAGGCGGAGTACAGGGCCGGGAGTTCTGAGTCCCGGACCGCCCCCAGAAAGCGCACGCGGTCGCGCACGCCATGCTCTTGCGCGATCCGCTCGAGGCGCCGCTGCTCCACCGGCGTTCCCTCCCCTGCGACCCAGTAGACCACCGGGACGTGGCGCGAAACTTCCGGGAGGATGCGGATCACGGTGTCCTGGCCCTTACGGGGGATGAGCCGGCCCACGGTGAGCAGCACCGCCTCGCCGCGCGCGCCGTGCCGTGCCCGAAGCCAAGCGCCGTCGCAGGGCCGAAACCGCACCAGGTCTACACCAGGCCGCAGGAGGCGGATCCGGACTTCCGGGACGCCGAACCCCCGCACCTGTCCCCACGTGAACCGGCTGTTCACGAACACGGCCCCGGCATGTGCCAGGACCTTGCGGATGGCCCAACCCGCCACGGCGGCCCGGCCCAGGGTGGTGAGCTCCTCCCCGTGCACGTAGGCGACGTACGGTAGGCCCGTCAGGCGGTGGATGGCGTACACCGCCAGGCCCACCGGGAAGAGCTGGCCCGCGTGGAGGACGTCGACCCGGTCGCGGAGGGTGATCCACAGGCCCACCACGAGGTGCGCGAGCCACTCCACCGCCATGCGAACCTTCGGGAGGGGCAAGAAAGGCGTGCGGACGACCCGGAAACGCTGCCTTCGGTCGAACCCGGCCGCCTGGGGGTGCTGTCTTGCCACCACCGTCCACCGCACTTGGGGCATGCGGCGGACCAGCTCGTAGTAGTAGTGGGCCGTCCCGCCCGGGTGCGGGGCGAAGTACTCGGTCAGGAGCAGCATGTGCACGGTCACACCCCGACCGCGGCCGTGGATGCGGGTGCGCGGTCCAGGTAGTGGCGCGCCCACACCTCGAGCCCCAACAAGGCGTACAGCCGGTGTCCGTGGTCCGCACGGCCGGCCCGGTGCTCGTCCAACAGCCGGCGCACCGCGTCCGGCCGCAACCAACCCCTCTTTGTGGCCCGTCCATCCAGCAGCAAGTCCGCCGCCAGCGGGTACAGAGGGCCCCGGAGCCAGGGCCCCACAGGGACGCTAAATCCCTGCTTGCGCTTGCGCAGGAGGGCGGGCGGGAGGAGGTCGGCGATCGCTCTGCGCAGCAGGTACTTCGAGGTGAAGCCGCGGAGCTTCCACTCCGGGGGTACTGTGGCCATGAACTCCACCACCTCGTGGTCCAGGAGCGGGACCCGCGCCTCCAGCGACCACGCCATGGTCATGCGGTCCACTTTCGTCAGGCAGTCCTCCGGGCAGTAGAAGTGGGTGTCCGCGTACAGCATGCGGTTCCGGAAGTCGGCCCCGGGCAGCGCGTCAAGCCACGCCCGCAGTGCCTCCAGGCCGTCGTGGCCGTCCAGGGCCGCGCGCAGGTCGTCGTGGTACAGCTCACGCCGCCAGGACGCATCGAACAGCGTCATGCGGCGCAAGTAGCCCTCCGCCGGGCTCAGGCTCAAGTCCGCCAGGAGCCCCCTCCCGCGCTGCCGCCACCGACCCGCGGGCAGAAGGTGAGCGAGCTGTGGCGCCCACGCACGCAGCCTGGCCGGCAACCGGTACAGAAGCTTCAGCACCTCGTACCGCCGCTGCCACTCGTAACCGCAGAAGACCTCGTCCCCGCCGTCCCCGGTGAGCACCACCGTCACGTGCCGCCGCGCCAGCTCCGAGACCAGGTAGGTGGGGATCGCGGATGAGTCCCCGAACGGCTCGTCGAAGTGCGCCAGCAGTTCCGGAAGCCGCCCGGCCACCTCGGGTCCCACCACCACCTCCCGGTGCTCCGTGCCGTACCGCTCCGCCAGCTGGCGGGCGTACGGGAGCTCGTCGAACCGCGCTTCGCGGAACCCGACGGAGAACGTCCGGACGGGGGGAACACCCTCGAGGCTCATCAGGGCCACCACGGTGCTGCTGTCGAGTCCCCCGCTCAGGAAAGCTCCCAAGGGGACGTCGCTCACCAGATGCGAGCGCACCGCTTCCTGCAGCCGCTCCCGCAGCTCCGCCACGCAGTCCCCCAGACTCCTGGACGGCCGCTCCGCGGGCACGAAGTCCCAGTAGCGCTCCACCCGCAGGCCGGAACGGTCCAGGGCGAGCACGTGGCCCGGCGGAAGCTTCCGGACCCCGCGGAACGCGGTGGGGGGGCCCGGAACGTACCCGTACGTGAGGTACAGATCCAGCGCCTCCAGGTCCAGCTCCCGCCGCAGGTCGGGTAGTTGAAGGAGTGCTTTGAGCTCCGACGCGAACGCCAGCCGCCCGCCGCGCTGCCAGTAGTACAGGGGTTTGATCCCCAGGCGATCCCGGGCCAGCACGAGCCGCTGTCGGGCGGCGTCCCAGAGGGCGAAGGCGAACATCCCGCGCAGCTTCCGCACGCAGTCAGCGCCGAACGCCTCGTACGCGTGCACGATGACCTCCGTGTCCGACCGGGTCCGGAAGCGGTGGCCGCGCGCCTCCAGGTCCGACCGCAACTCGCGAAAGTTGTACACCTCCCCGTTGTACACGAGCCAGACCGCCCCGTTCTCGTTGGCCATGGGTTGGGAGCCCCCGGCGGGATCGATCACCCGCAGCCGGCACATGGCCAGTGCCACGTGCTGACCTTCGTGGTAGCCTTCCTCGTCGGGTCCCCGGTGCCGCAGCGCGCCGTTCATCCGGCGCAGCACGGCCCCGTCCACCACGGCGGGGGTGCCTAGGTCCACGACGCCGCAGATCCCGCACATCTCCGCCTCACACCACGCACAGGATCCGCTGGCGCATGGAACCCGCCACGCTCCCCGCGGTGAACACCGAAAACTCCAGCACGTGGAGCAGCGTCAACACGGGGACTTCCCACACCGCGAGAGGAACCTGGCGGCGCCGGGCGATGCGCACCAGTTTCCACCCCAGCCGCGCCAGGTATGCAAGGAGGAGCACGCCAAGCCAGGGTTCCACGGCGGTCGCCAGCCCCAGGCCGAGCACGAGCCGGTCCGGGGTAGAAAGGTTCACCCACCCCCGCCAGGGGACCCAGGAGGCACAGACGGTCCGTCGGCCCGGCAGGGTGAACCACACGCCGGGGCCTGCGTACTTCCGGAACCACGGCGGCAGGCCGGTGCCGTACTGGAACAGGCGCCGGAGCATCTTGCGCAGGGAGTCCCGCTGGACGTGCGCCACCACGGCTTGGGGTAGGTAGCCGATCCGCAAGCCCGCCCGCAGCAGCCGCACGCACAGGTCCACGTCCACGCCGATCCTCAGGTTCTCGTCGAAGAGACCCACGCGGCTCAGGGCGTGGCGCCGCACCACGAAGTTCGCCGTGTAGAACGTCGGTGGGGGGAAGCGCAGACCGTCCATCACGCAGGGTTCCTCCGGCGTCGGGAAGGCCGCCACCGAGAGGTACTTCTCCACCAGCCGGCCCGCTCGGTATCCCACCACTTCCCCGGCCACCGCCGCGCAGTCCGGCCACTCCTCGAGGGCCCGCACGGCGTTGGCCAGCCAGCCCTCGTGCGGGATGCAGTCCGCGTCGGTGAATGCGATCACGTCGCCTCTAGCCTCCCGGACACCTCGGTTGCGGGCCGCGGCCTCGCCGGCCCTCGGTTCGGTCACCAACCGGAGGCCCGGCAGCCGACCGAAAAAGCTCCGGGTGAGGGCGGCAGTGCCATCGGTAGATCCGTTGTTCACCACCACGACTTCGTCCGCGGGACGGACCTGCCGAGCCAGGGCTTCCAGGCAGGCACTCAGGGTGCGCTCTGCGTTGTACGCCGGGATTACCACGGAAACCCGTCGTCGGCTCACCGCGGCCCCTCCTCGCCCTCGCCCCCTCCGCGCTCCCGCCAGCTTCCCTCTGGACTCCGGCCGAACGCCGCCCGCCAGTACCCCGTCGCGAAGCCCACAGCCCGCACCGCGTCCAGGAACGGGGACACCGCCTCTTCCCAACCCTCCTGGCCCACCGCGGCCAGGCGTCGGAGCGCTCGGAACGGGACCAGGAGGCCCGAGCGGAGCGCGAGGCCGCTTTGTCGAAACCCTTCATTCAGGACAGCTCCTCCCATCTTCGCCACGACCCGGGCACGCCCGGCCCCGTACCCTCGCCACTGCTCGTACAAGCCCCGCACCGTGGCGGGGTGCCGGTGGTACACGACCGCATCCGGACAGCAGACGAGCCGGAGGCGTCCGTCCCTGGCCACGCGCCAGGTCATCTCCAGATCCGCGGCGCCCCTCAGGAAGGGATCGAACCCGCCCAAAACCTCGAAGACCTTCCTGCGGTACGCCACGTTCGCGGTGACGAAGATGGGCCACGGCCTCACCCGCCGGAACGATTCAAGCCGGAAGGCGCCGGTGCGCTCCACGTAGCGGGCCACCAGGGAGTCTCCGCTGCCGATCACGTCCCCCGCGCAGGCACCCACGGTTTCGTCCCGGAAGGGGCCGACCAGCTTGCGGAGCCAGTCCCGGGCAGGCACACAGTCGGCGTCGGTGAAGGCGATGATCTCGCCGCGGGCCCTCGCCACTCCCCAGTTGCGGGCTATCGCCCCTCCGGCGGGGGATGGGCCGGGGAGGCGTAGAAGGGTCACACCGTAGCTCGCGGCCACCTCTGCGGTACGGTCTGTGGAACCGTCGTCCACGACGATCACCTCGTACCGGTCTCTCTCGTAGTCCTGGCCCATCAAGCTCCTCAGGCATTCGTGGATCCGCGGCCGTTCGTTCCGAGCGGGCACCACGACGGAAACGCTGACCACAAGGGCACCTCGCCGCCTACGCGGTCAGTTGCTTAGCCACCGCGGACCGCGCGCGGTACCACGCCACCGTACGGCGGAGGCCCTCCTCCAAGGGGGTCTGGGGTACGTAGCCCAGGTGTTGGGCCACCGCCTGCGGGTTACCCACGGTCCGGGAGTGGGGAGGTTCACCGCGTCGCATGGGCAGGTGTGCGATGGGCACGTCCGGGTTCACGAGCTCGCGGATCCAGCGAGCCACCTGGTTCACCCGGAGGGTCTGCCCCGTGGCGGCATCCAGCTGTCCCCGGAAGGGCTCCGGTGCCAGCGCCGCCCGCACCAGGATCTCGGCCACGTCCTCCACGTACACCAGGTCCACCTCCTGCTCCCCGTCTCCGTACACCGGGAGAGGCTCGCCCCGCAGGGCCGCGCAGATGAGGGTCGGCACCAGCTTGCGGGTCTGGTCGGCCTTCTGCCTGGGCCCGTAGCCGTTCATGGCCCTCACCACCGTCACCGGAAGGTCGAACTCTCTTCCGTACATGAGGCCGAAGCGCACCGCGGCCTGCTTGGTGATGGTGTACGGGTTGTCCCAGTCGTTGCCCACGTTGATCAGGACCACCCGGACCCGTTGACGGCGCGCCTGCTCCAACACCCGGAGGGTCCCGATGAGGTTGTTGTCCACGGTCTCGACCGGCGAGTCCACGGTGAGGTCCGTCCCCAGGACCCCGGCCAGGTGGACGACGACGCTGCATCCCTCCATGCCGGCCGCCACCGCTTCCGGGTCCCGCACGTCGCCGGGACAGTACAGGGGAGTCACCTCCAGGTCGTCCGGCCACACCAGGTCCAACACCACCGGCTCGATCCCGCGCTTCGCCAGCCGCTCCACCACGTACCCGCCGATGAATCCGGAGCCTCCCGTCACCAGCGCGCGCATTGAGCATCCTCCTCTCGTCCGGTCAAAAGCAGAGCACCCGCTGGCGGATCGAAGCGACGAAGCTGCCCGTGTTCACCGCCGCGAACTCGCCCACCTGCAGAGCCGCCCACGCCGCCACCTCCCAGCCCGACCGGGGCTCGACCCCCCGCCTCCGTGCCACCTGTTGGACCCGACGCCCCAGACGGACTCCGTAGGCCAGGAGGGCGGCCAGACCCCAAGGGCTCCACGCGCTGAGGGCCAGGAGGCCCAGGCAGACCTTTTCCGGGGAGGCCAGGTTCACACAGCCCGTGAGACCTCCCCGCCACAGGAGCTGGCGCCTTCCCACCAGGGCGTAGAGCAGGCCCGCGCAGTGCTTGCGCAGCATCTTCGGTCTTGACGCGCCGTACTCGTAGAAGCGCTTGAGGGCAGCCCCCAGCCGGGAGCGGTGGATGTGCCCCACGCGCGCATCCGGCGTGTACGCGATCTTCCAACCCGCTTTGAGGATCCGACAGCAGATGTCCAGGTCGTCGGCGGGTGGCATGGCTTCGTCGAAGCCACCCAGTTCTCGGAGCAGATCGGTCCGCACGGAAACGTTGGCGGTGTAAAAGGCCACGGTGGGGAACGCGTACTCGGCCACCACTCGCGGCTCCCGAGGCGTGGGGAATGCGGCAACGGACAGATACCGTTCGACCAGGTTTTGCGGAGCGTACCCGAACACCGCACCCGCCACGGCTCCCACGTCGGTCTCCCGGTAGCCTTCCGCGAGCCGCTCCAACCACGAGGGTTCCGGGACGCAGTCCGCGTCGGTGAACGCCACCACGGGGGCCGTAACGAACCGCAGAGCTGCGTTCCGGGCCGCCGCCTGGCCCCGTCGGCTCTCCCGCAGCACGCGCAGCCGCGGCTCCCCCCGCGCCCGTTGCTGCAGCCACTCGTACGTCCCGTCCTCAGATCCGTTATCCACGAGCCACAGGTTCTGCGGGGGCAGGCTCTGCCCCAGGATCGCGTCCACACACCGGGGCAAGGTTCGCAGCCCGTTGTAGACGGGGACCACCACCTCCACCAGCCCCTTCCCGCTCCGCTCAGACACAGAACACCCCCTGGCAGATGGAATGCACGAGCAGGGAAGCCGCAGCCGCGTAGGACTCCAGCACGTTCAGCCCTGCCATGGCCAGCAGCTGCCAGGGAGACGCCACCGCAGCTCCCTGGCGCAGGGAGAGCCTCCGGATCCTCCCGCCCAGGTAGAGGGCGTAGGGCATCAACAGCGCCCACACCCAGGGCCGGAGGAATCCCCCCAAGACCAGGAAGGTTGCGATCTTATCCGGAGAGGTGAGCTGCACGCTACCCGTCAGGGGGGAGCGGCAGGAGAGGTGCCGACCCGCGGCCCGCAGGAACAGACGGTGCGCGAAGTGGCGTCTGAGGATGGCCGGGCGCCCGGGCCCGTACTTGACCACCCGTCGCACCAGGTCCGCCACGGTCCGTTCCAGGTACTGGTGATGGACCACGGCGGCGGAGACGTATCGCAACCGCCAGCCCGCCCGAACGATCCGCAGGCCCAAATCCCAGTCTTCCGAGATCTTGAGATCGGCGTTGAACAGGCCCACCTGCCTCAGCACCGCAGCGCGCACGCAGGCGTTGCAGCCCGCCAGCCCCACGG
>JBEQAH010000018.1:0-16683 GCA_041640435.1 bacterium
CGCTCGTCGAACTGGACCCCCTGCCACGGCATGATGAGCTGCCCACCCGGGATGTTGGTCTCCCGCAGGGCGCGTTGGATGGACGCGGGAGCCGTGGACCCCGCCCGGTTGATGGCGTCCGCCAGGGTGATCATCCCCGTGAACGCGCGGGCGGCCACCTCGTCCATGTCCGCCCCGTGCTTGCGGCGATACAGCTCGTTCACCCGCGACACCAGGGGCTTGCGCCGCGCAATCCCCAGGGCCCAGGGTGCGCGGGCGAGGAAGTAGTAACCGTCTCTGCCCACGGTGTTCAGGTAGTCGGGGACGGTGGTGAAGCCCGCGTGAACCATGAAGCCCTGGGGGAACCAACGCATCTCCTTCAGGGTACGGGTGATCAGAATCGCGTCCACCAGGTAGTTGGCGCCGATGACGAAGTCCGGGTTAGCGGCCCGGATCCTCAAGAGCTCCGCGGTGATGCTGCTGGGGGGGGAGGTGTACAGCTCCATGGCCGCCACGGTGTAGCCCCGGGATTGCGCGAACCCCTTCGCCACGCCGGCCGCGGTGGCCCCAAACTCCGAGTCCTCCGCGAGGATGGCCACGCGGGAGATCCGGTGTCCCCGGCGGCGCAGGTCTTCCACCATGTCGAACATGATGCGGGTAAACGTGATGTCGTGCGGGCCCGTGCGGAAGAACCACTTGAAGCCCCGCTCCGTGAGGCGCGGAGAGGAAGACTCCGGGTTCAGGAACGGGATCCCGCGGGCCTCCGCCGCAAGGCTGGCCGTGGCCGTCACCGCGCTCTGGTAGGACCCGATCAGAGCCACCGCCCGCTCCTGCTCCACGAGCCGCTCCGCCTCCGCCCGGCCCGTAGCCGGGTCCCCGCGGCTGTCGCCCCACACCACCCGTAGCCGCCGTCCCCCGAGTCTCGGGAGACCCGCGGTGCGGGCGAGCGGCAGGTTCAGGTCCGGGTAGGAGTTGTTCACGATGTCGACGGCGAGCTCGATGGCATTGCGGATGGCTGCGCCGATGCGCGCCAGCGCCCCCGTCAGGGGGTACACAGCGCCCACCGTGACGGCCGGTTCCTGGCCCCACGCCCAGGACGCCAGCCGGTCTCCCAGCGCCAAGGACGCCAGGGCCGCGCCGGAACGCTCGAGGAACTGCCTGCGGTTCAACTTCCGCATCTCCGTCCCCCCTTTCACCGGTCTCTGTAGAATCCACGGACTTCGCTCAGTCCCACCCCAGGTCCTCGTCCCGCAGGTCGGTCAGGAACATGTGCCCCGGGCTGTGGGCAATCATAAAGGGCAGCTTGGCCGCCACGGCCACCGCCTGGGGTGTAACCCCGCAGGCCCAGAACACCGGAACCTCACCCTCCCGCACGGGTACGGGGTCTCCGAAATCGGGACGGGTGAGGTCGCGAATGCCGAGTGCTTCCGGGACGCCCACGTGGACGGGCGTGCCATGAGCGCGCGGATACCGGGCACAAATCTCGAACACCCGGGCCACCTGGTGGGCGGGGACCGGACGCATGCTGACCACCAAGGGACCGGCGAATGGACCGGCCGGACGGCACGGAAGGCTGGTGACGTACATGGGGACGTTGCACCCGCACTCCACGTGTCGGACCGGGATCCCCGCCCGCAGAAGCGCCGCCTCAAACGTGAACGAACATCCCAGGAGGAACGCCACCAAGTCTTCCCGCCACAGCCCGGTCACCTCGTCCCGTTCCTCCGCCAGCTGTCCGTCCCGGTAAACGCGATAGCGGGGGACATCGACGCGCAGGTCGGCGTCGGGCGCGGCGTACCTCGGTGCGGGGTCACCCGGGTCCGTCACGTCCAGGAGAGGGCATGCCTTGGGGTTGCGCTGACAGAACAGGAGGAAGTCATACGCGTAGGCCCGGGTGACCACCACCAGGTTAGCCTGGGCATACCCGGGAGCGAGCCCCGCGGTAGGAGCCCGCCACCGGCCCTCTCGGATGTCCTGGCGCCACTCCGCAGGCGTCCTCATCGCCCGGAGCGTTCGACTCCCGGCCACCGAGTCCTCCCAGAGGCGCTCCCAGATCTTGGCCTCCGGCGGTGGGTGTCTGCTCCGGCACCTGGAGCCGGCGAGGGGATTCGAACCCCTGACCTGCTGATTACGAATCAGCCGCTCTGCCGACTGAGCTACGCCGGCGGCTCCCGGGGGATTATACCAGAGGCCACGAAGGCCGCGCGGAGGCCACCCCAGGCTCAAGACACTCGGTCGCCCCGTCTGCGCGCCCGCTCCGCGGCGTCCACAAGGGCGCTGGGTTCCTGCACCCCACCGGTGTACGCGCTGACCCCAAAGGACAGGCGCGCGGGCGTGTACATCACCACCTCGCTGCGGATCCTGGCTGCCACCCGCTCCGCCTGCTCCACGGTGGCGCCGGGCAGGATACAGGCTAAGCGGTCCTCCGAGAGGTGCGCCACGTAGTCCGAGCGGCGCAGTTCCCGGCGCACCGCCTGTGCGACGTCCCGGAATACGGTCCCCGCCCCCATCCCCCCCAGCGCGTCGTGGAGCTCTTCCAGGTTCTCCAGCGCCAGCACCATCAGCGCGAGCGGCTGTCGCGACCGGGACGCCCGGAGCATCTCCTGCTGCAACCGCTCCCACAGTCGGTGCGGCAGGTCAAAGCCTGTCATGGGGTGGGTCTCCGCAGCAGCCCGCGTCGGATTTTGGAGCTGCCGGGCGAGGAGTGCTGGCAACAGCAGCAGCACAACCGCTGCAGGATCGGTGTGGAACAGGGACGCCACCGCGAACCCGATCGGCAGGGCGACCACGAGGGGAGCGGTCGCGGCCCGGAGCTGGGCCCGCAGCCCGCCGAGCACGGCGAGCCCAGTGAGGCAGGCAGAGTACCGCGCGCGCACGGCCAGCAACACGATACTCCAGGTCGCACCGACCGCCAGATAGCCGAGGGCGTTGCGCCCGACATCCACCTCCGACGGAAGGGGTACGGCGTACGTGTACACCGCCCCCGCCACCGACGCAGGCAGCACGCGCCGGCCCAAATGGTAACCGACGCGGAGCCCCTCGGACCGGCGAGCCAGATCCGCGAGCAAGGAGGCTACGGCCCCCATCCACACCGCCAGGGATGGGCCGAGCACGACGAACCCTGCAGCGGTTCCTACCTCCACCGCGTCAAAAGGCTCTTCGTCCAGCCCCACGGCCGCGATCCAGGTGATCAGGAGGAGCGCGACCCAGTCCGGCCAGGCGAATGCAAAGAAGGTGGGCCAGGGCGCCGACCAAGCGGCCCCCGCAAGCCCCAGCGCGCTGGCGACCACCAGGACCCCCACGTAGCGGCGCAGGTCTCTGCCCCCTTGTTTCGGACGACGCTTCCCCGTCTGCACCCGCTTCCTCCCCGGATCTATTTCTGCCGCGGGCTCCGATTCCTCCCGCGGCAGCATCCCGACCGCGGCGCCTCGAGGCGCTACAATGACGAGTTGGGATGGCAGCGAAGTACTCACCCACTCGGCGACGCCGCACGAAGATCGTGGCGACCGTGGGACCCGCCACGGCGAGCCCGGAGCGCATCCGGGCGCTCATCGAGGCGGGCGTGGACCTAATGCGATTCAACTTCTCCCATGGCAGCCGCGACGAGCACCGGGAGCGGATCCAGCTGGTCCGCCGCCTGAGCGTGGAGCTGGAGCGCCCCGTGGGCGTCCTCCAAGACCTGCAGGGCCCCAAGATCCGGGTGGGGGGTCTGCGGGACCACCGGCCCGTCCTCCTCCAAGAAGGGGCGGAGGTGATCATCGGACCCGAGCCGGAAGGGGGCACGGCGGAGCGGCTGTCCACCACCTACCCGGAACTGGTCCGAGACGTACGGGCCGGCGACCGGATCCTGCTGGCGGACGGTGAGCTGGAGCTCGCGGTCACCCGGGTGGAGGACGGTCAGGTCCACGCCCGCGTGGTGCGCGGCGGTGTGTTGGAGGAGCACAAGGGGATGAACCTGCCGGGCGTGCCGCTCCGCGCCCCAGCCCTGACAGAAAAGGACCTGGAGGACCTGAGGTTCGGACTGGAGGTGGGTGTGGACTTCGTCGCCCTCTCCTTTGTGCGTCGGGCCGAGGACGTGACCCAGGCCCGGGAGGCCATGGCCCGCTTCGGGCGGGTGGTGCCGGTGGTGGCAAAGCTGGAGAAGGCCGAGGCCGTCCACCAGCTGGAGGAGATCATGGAAACCAGTGACGGGGTCATGGTGGCTCGGGGGGACCTGGGCGTGGAGCTGGCACCGGAGCGGGTGCCCATCCTTCAGAAGCAGATCATCCGGCGGGCCAACGAGTTGGGCATCCCCGTGATCACCGCCACACAGATGCTGGAGTCCATGATCGACCACCCCACGCCGACGCGGGCCGAGGCGTCCGACGTGGCCAACGCCATCCTCGACGGCACCGACGCGGTGATGCTCTCGGGCGAGACCGCGGTGGGGCGCTACCCCGTGGAGGCGGTGCGCATGATGGATCGCATCGCTGTGGAGGTGGAAGTGAATAGCCCGCAGCTGTACCAACCGGCGCGGCATCACGACCGCCGGTTGGGGATCGCGGAGGCGGTGGCCGCGGCCGCCTGCCAGCTCAGCCACGACCTCCGGGCCAAGGCCATCGTGGTCATCACCCGGAGCGGCAGAACCGCCCAGCTGGTGTCCAAGAACAGGCCTGCGGAGCCCATCGTGGCCCTCACGGAGGACGAAGGGGTCGCGCGTTCCCTCAGCCTGTGGTGGGGTGTGCAGCCCGTGGTGACCGCGTTCCGGGAGGACACGGACGCCATGCTGCTCCACGCGGAAGACGAGCTGCTCCGCCGCAGGATGGCAGAGCCGGGTGACGTGCTGGTGGTGACCGGCTCTGCCCCTCTGATCGCGCGGGGGCGGACGAACTTCGTGAAGGTCCACCGGGTCCGCCGGGCAGGCCGCCCATGAACCGCCGTCTGCTGGACGCCTACGAGCAGGTGTGCATGGTGGAGCTCCGCCCCGTGACGGAACTCGTCGACCGGCTCAGGGCTGGCGAGTTCGGCGCCGTCCCGCGGGGGGACGTGATTGCGCTCCTGCTGCAGCTGGAGGAGAACGTCCTCACGAGCGTGCGCCGGAAGGCGGAAGAGCACCCGGCGTACGCAGACCGGGCCGACGAAGTGGCGGAGGAACAGCGCCGACTGTTCGAGGACTTGGTGGCCGCCGTGGAGGCGGACTGGCCCTGGCCGTAGAAGCCTTCAGAGATCCAGCAGGAACCGGCCGTCGCGGACGATGAGCTCGCCGTCCGCGTACACCTCACCTCCCCGGCGCAGGTCGCAGATCAAGTCCCAGTGAATCCCTGACTCGTTGCGCCCCCCGGTCTCCGGGTACGCGGCCCCGAGGGCCATGTGCACGGTTCCGCCGATCTTCTCGTCGAACAGAGTGTTCCGCGTGAACCGCTGGATGTGCTCGTTCAGCCCGAAGGCGAACTCACCCAGCACGCGCGCCCCTGGGTCGGTGTTCAACATCTGCTGCAGGAACTCCCCGCCCTTCTCAGCCTCCGCCTGGACCACCCGCCCGCCCTCGAAGGTGAGCCGGACGCCCGAGACTTCCCGACCCCCGTGTAGCGCCGGGAAGGAAAACCGCACGTGCCCTTCCGTGCGACCCTCCTCCGGGCCCGTGAACACCTCCCCGTCAGGGAAGTTGTGCTCGCCTGCGGCGTTGATCCACCGCCGGCCCGCGACTCCCACCACCAGGTCCGTGTCCTCCGCCACCACGCGCAAGGTCCGCTTGGTGGCCAGGAAGTCCGCCACCCGCTGCTGTCGCTCCCGCACCCTCTGCCACTCCGCTATAGGGTCGGGCCGGTCCAGGAAGCCTGCCCGGTACACAAAGTCTTCGTACTCCGTCAAAGACATCTCGGCTTCCTGGGCGGTCGCGTGGGTCGGGTAGAGGGTTCCCACCCACCGCAGCTCACCTCGGGCGGCGCGTTCGAGAAACCTCTGGCTGAGTCCCCGAGTGGCGTCCGCGCGGATTCGCCGACGGTCCGGGGGCACGGGGGTTAAGGCGCGGGTGTTGTACTCCGCCCACACACCCAAGGACGCCTGGATGTGTTCCACCTCAAGGCGCTGCAGCTCCGCCACGTAGCGGAGCTGCTCCTCGGAGGCCTCCCGGTAGAAGGTCTCCTCCACCCCTTCCACGCTCACCCGCAGTAGCGGGTGAGCGCCCGCTCGGAGCACCTCACGGTACGCCGCGACGATCAACGGCTGTGCCACCGCGGGAGCGCTGATGCGGACCAGCCATCCCGGTTGAACAGCGAGGGAGTATTGAATCAGGACCTGAGCGAGGCGCTCAACTCTCGGATCCACACGTCCCCCCGGGGCCCGCCGACCGGCTCACGGCATGCGTCCACGGAATGAGATCCCAGGCCCGCCGTGAGACCTGGTGGGCGGTGGAGGGTTCGAACCTCCGACCTCTTGCGTGTGAAGCAAGCGCTCTCCCGCTGAGCTAACCGCCCGCGCGCCGCCTTGATTATACGAGCCGGCCACCTGTGTTCACAAGGTGGACCGTGCCCTTGGAGCTTGCCCCGGCTCCGGGTAGACTGTCAGGGCGGCGCATGGGGCGACGAAACGCACGCACACCCGCCCCGCGCCCGCGGGACGCGGGGCGGTGGGCCTGGGCCTTCGGCCGACAGGTGGTGGGGGAGTTCGTGCGCCACGACGGCCCCACCTTGGCGTCGTCTATCGCTTACTACGCCTTGCTCTCGTTGTTCCCCTTGGCGCTGTTCGCGAGCGCCCTGACCGCCCACCTGCTTGATCCGGAGGAAGCGCAGGCGGCGCTCTCCCGCACCTTGAGCACCTATCTCCCGCCAGGCGCCGTCGCAGCACTGCAGCGGGCTTTGGCGGAAGCGGTGAGGGCGCGGGAACCTGCGGGTGCTGTGGCCCTCGCCCTGTTCCTGTGGTCAGCGAGCGCCGCCACCGGGTCGGTCCGGCATGCCCTGAACCGCGTGCTCGGGGTGACGAGGGCACGCCCGTTCTGGCGGCGCCGGCTGCTCGACATGGCCGCTACCCTGCTGCTCGGCAGCCTGCTCGGCGCGTCGCTGTCTCTCGCCGCAGCCCGCGCCATCCTGGCCCGGCTGTCACCCAGCCTGGGACCGGAGATCGCCCGCCTGCTACCGGGTCTAGACATGCTGGGAAGCTTCGGCCCCCCGGTACTGGCCTTTGCTACCTTTGCCCTGGCGTACCGCCTCCTGCCCGCCCGGCGCCTTCCGTGGCCCCCCCTGCTCGGGGGCGCGGCGGTGGCAACGGTGCTGTTCGAGGCTGCGCGGGCGCTGAGTTTCCGGGCTCTGGCATGGTTCGCGCGCTACCAGCTGGTCTACGGCTCGCTCGCGGGTGTCATCGTGTTCCTCGTGTGGGTGTACGTGGTCGCGGTGGTGCTCCTCCTGGGTGCTGAGGTGGCATTGTGCGCCGCGTCCGGTGCACAGACCCCTACCTCCGCGCGCCTCAGTGGCCCTGGTGCCCCGGACGGGATTCGAACCCGTGTTGCCGGCTTGAAAGACCGGAGTCCTGGGCCTGGCTAGACGACCGGGGCACGGCTCCAGTCTAGCACGCCAGGCAGGTCACCGGCGGACCAGCACGTAGTCGGGCACCGCCCACTCAACCAGCGCCGACCGGTTCAGCTCCCGAGCTACCTCCCACACTTCATCCCAATCGCGATTGCGGGTGCGAACGACAATGAAGCCGGCAGGATCCTCGCGCTCCACCCGGAGGTCGAGGGAACGGAGGAGGCGCCGGACGTCGTGTTCGGAGGTCCACGCGAAGAAACGGACGCGCAGCCTTCCCGCGCGAAACACCTTTCGGTAGGTGGGCGGCGCCTCGGTGCGCTGCGCCACGATCCGGATCTCTACGCGCGGCCCCCGCAACCCCACAGGGATCGGCAGCAGCGGCCGTTGGGGCGGGAACAGGCCTTCCACCCAGTACCGGCCGGCGGGGACAGCCCGCCCCTGCTCGTCCCGCTGGTCCCAGCGCTCGCGGAAAGCGCGCTCCTCGCCGGGGGCCAGGGTGAGGGCCCCCAGCACCTGCGCGAACAGCTTGTCGTGGGACCACCGCCACACGAGCCGCCCGTCCTCTTGCGAGACCAGGAAGTCGTACCGCTGGCTGTCGCTGAACTGAAACGTGGCTGCCGCGGGACCAAGGTTTCGAACCAGGAGCTCCATCTGCACCGGTTCTCCGGCTGCGTACTGCTCCTTGTCCACAGAGAGCACGAGCTCCACGCTCTGCCGTTGCACGCGCGCGCTCGGGCCAGCCACCGCAGCCGCCGCCACCGCCAGGACCGCCCCCAGGACCAATCCGACTCGCATGGGCATCCCTCCTCGCGTATGGTACGCAGGCGCCCCTGGGGGCGGTTCCGGCGCTGCGCAAGCCCTCCGAGGCCCTCACACGAAGATGGACCTCTGGGTCACGTGGTAACCGGCTTCTACCGCCCTCGGGCCCGGACATCCGTGTGCCATATAAGAGGGCCGTAACCCGAGGGGAAGGAGCAGCCGGTGGCGGAAGAGCCGCAAAAGACAGGTCTGTAGGACTACCCGGAACGCTTGCGGGCGATGGCCGAGGCGGTCACCGCCCTCCCTGCCCAGATTCTCGAGCACTGCTTCTCCCCCGGGCCTTCGGATCCTGGTACCTGGTCTTCCGGTTCCGTGGACAGGTGTTCCGGGTGACTTTTAAACGGCAAGGACCCTGCCTGCCTGCTGGAGCAATCCACGACGCGAACACCTCCCTACCGGTGGGAGCCGGCCACCTGGTAGGTAGTGGGGCCTACCGCACAGTCGTTCCCCATCGAGGACCTCATTGCGAGGTTGCGGAGGGCAGCGACCTCGACCGGATGATCTAGGGAACCGCCAAAGGAACCGCCAAAGCCCCCAACGGCGGTCTGGCTGAGGTGGATCTGTTAGAGCGGCACTTGCCGCGGCGGCCGAAAGCCTGCTGCCCGACCTGGACCGCGCCTACCAGGCGGCGGGACGGCCCCTACAGCGTGATCGAGGGGGAGGCGAGTACGAGAGTCTTCAATACAAGTGTGCGCTGCGTGGGGATCGGTGACACCCGCGGGGGTGGGCGAGCGGGTTTCCGGGGCCTGGTCTTGGGCTACGCTTAGCCGGTGGCCGGGACCCTCTTACTGCTTCACCGCGCCACCTCTGCCAGCACCGGCATGCCCACGGCCCGGCGGAGCGCGGCGAAGGACGTCCACCGCGCGGCCTGAGCCTGCAGCAGGCTTTCTTGCACCGTGGCAAACTGGGTCTGCGCCGCAGCGACCTCCAGCAAGCTCCCGACCCCTGCCTGGTAGCGGCCCTGTGCCACCCGCAGCGCCTCTGTCGCAGCCTCCACCGCCCGGCGGGCCGCCTGTTCTCGGGCCGCGGCCGCCAGGTAGGCCAGCCGGGCCTGGAGCGCGTCGCGCCGCGCCTCCAGCCGTTCCTGCTCCAGCGATGCCCGCGCGGCCTCCAGGCTTGCGCGCGCCGCCTCCACCCGGGCTTGCCTCTGGGCTCCGTCCGCGACCGGGACCGATACAGACGCACCCACCGACCAGCTGCCAGGAGGCGTGGCGCCGCTTCCGACGAGTGTGTAGCGGCCGTCCAACGTCACCGCCACACCCCCTTGGAACATGGCCACCGCCAAAGCTGCTTCCGCCGCAGCCACGTTCGCTTCGGCACGCAGCACCTCGGGGCGGGCGAGCGCCCTACGGGCGGCCTCGTCCTCGGAGAGGTCGAGGGGAGGCGGCGTACCGGGCGCCGTGAGGGTAAGGGGGATGGCGGAATCGAGACCCAGCAAGGCACGCAGCGCCTCGCGGTTCGAAGCGAAGTCGGCCTGGGCCTCCAGCAGTCGGACTTCGGCCGCCGCCAGCTGGGCCTCCGCGGCGACGACATCCGCCTGGGGCGCGGTGCCCGCGTTGACCCGGGCCCGGGCCCCTTCCACTTGCAGCCGTACCTGGGTCACCACTTGCTGGCGCAGGGCGATGAGCTGCTGACTCAGCACGGTGTTCATGAACGCCTGCACCGCGCTGACCGCTACCTGATTCTCCACGGCCGCGGCCTGTGCCCGCGCGGCCCGGGCCTGCGCCTGCAGTTGGCGGATTTGTGCTTCTCGCACGCCGCCGTCGTACAGAAGGTAGCTCACCAACGCGCTCACCTGGTAACCCGTACCCGCTCCCGAAGTCGAGGAGGACGCGAGCAGGGTACCGGACGGTCCAAGGGCCGCCTGGGCCGCCGCCACCTGCGCTTCCGCGGCCAGAGCCGCGTTTCGGGCAGCCCTGAGCTGCGGGCTTCGCTCCAGAGCCATGGTCACGGCCTCCGGAAGGGAAAGGGGTCGGCCCTCCTGTGCGGGGCCTTGAGGACTCAAGGCGAAGGTCATCAAAAAACACAGGAGCACGCCGCAGACGCGCATCCGCACCTCCCGCCTGTTTAGAACCCGTCCCCGGGGGTTCGCCTATCTTCCCACCAACCCTCCTGACTCTCCCCGCCGCCTGCCACCACCGCGGGACGGGCCACGGGATGGATCAACCCGCGCCGGCTTCGGAACTCCGCGACGCTGGTGTACAGAGAGGGGACCAGGAAGAGGGTCACCAGGGTGGACAGGGAGAGTCCGCCGATGACGCTTCGGGCCAGGGGAGCCTGGAGCTCTCCCCCCTCTCCCAGACCCAGGCTCGCGGGCAACAGGGCGAGTACCGTGGTCAGGGTCGTCATGAGCACCGGCCGCAACCGAGCCGAAGCGGCGTCCACCACTGCTTCGTAAAGGGGCAACCCCTCGTCGCGGTGCCTCTGCAGGATGAAGTCCACGAGCACGATGGCGTTGTTCACCACCACACCCGCCAGGACGATGAGTCCGATCAAGGACTGAACGTTCAGGGTGGTCCCGGTGCCCCACAGCAAGAGGAACGCGCCCACCAGGGCAAAGGGCACAGCGGCCATGATGAGTAAGGGTTCGGTGAGGCGTTCGAACTGCACGGCCATCACCGCGTACACCAAAAGCACCGCCATCACAAAACCCATCATGAGACCCCGGTTTGCCCGCTGCTGCTCCTCGTACTCCTCGCTCAGGGCCACGGAGAACCCCGCGGGGAGATTTAGACCTGCCAGCCGGGTACGGATCTCCTCCGCGGCGCTCCCGAAGTCCCGGCCGCTGAGGCCCGCGGTGACGTTGATCACCCGCTGTCGCCCCCGGCGGGCGATCTGGGCCGGACCTACGGCCCGCACGAGGCTCGCCACCTGCCCCAAGGCCACCTGGCGACCGGAGGCCGTCGTGAGGGGGATGGCCAGGACGTCCCGAGCGCCCTGCCGGGCCTGTTCTTCCAGTCGCACCACCACCTCCACCTCAGTCCCTCCCTGCCGGAAGACGGTGGCGGCGGTCCCTCCCACCGCGGTCTCCAGGGCGGCGGCGATCCGCCCGGGGGTGAGGCCCACTCTGGCGGCCTTCTCCAAATCCACCCGCACGGCGAGTTCCGGCGCCTGCTCCTCCCGCGCGATGGTGGCGTCCGTGACACCCCGGACCTGCTCCAACATCTCCCGAATCTGTTCCGCAAGCCGCATCCCCTCCTGGAGGTCGAACCCCCGGACCTCCACCGAGATGGGATCCCCGCCCGACCCGAACCGAAAGATGTTAAAGGCCCCCGCGCTGGTGCGGATCGCCACGCGGCCCCCCGGCACCGCCAGTTCCCGCCGGAGGCTCGCGGCCACCTGCTCGGTGCTGCGAACCCGTTGCGTCTTGGGCACCAGGCGCATGCGCAGGCTCGCCCGATTGCGTCCACCGGGTCCAAAGGCAGCGGTCCCAGAGGTCACCGTCAGGAACTGCACCTCCGGAGCGACCCGCGCCACCGCAGCCCGGATCTCCTCCAGGTTCCGGTCCATGGCATCGAGGGACGTCCCCTGCGGGAACTGAACGAAGGCAAAGATCTCCCCCTCGTCCACCTGAGGAACCAGCTCGGTCCCCAGAGCGCGGAACACGACCACCCCCACCACGGCCATAGCCAGACATCCCAACCACACCACCCCGCGGCGGCGAAGCAGATGCTCCAGGGTGGACCGGTACACCCCCCGAAGGGGATGAAACCACCTTCGGCCACCTCCCCGGGGAGCTGGAAGCCAGGAAGCCAGGAGGGGCGTCAAGGACAGGGAGGTCACGAGAGAGCACAAGAGCGCGAAAATGACCACGTAGCTGAACTGCACGAACATCTGGGTTGTCACAGCACCGGTGCGGATGACCACCACGGGCAGGAAGACCACCACGGTGGTCAGGGTAGACGCGGTCACGGCCCCGGCCACTTGTTCCGCGCCCCTTCGGGCGGCCGGCCCCGCCATTTCCCCTTTCTCCCGCAGACGGAAAATGTTCTCCAGCACGACGATGGAGTTGTCCACCAGCATCCCCACGCCGAGGGCCAGCGCACCCAGGGTCATGAGGTTGAGGCTGTAACCGGACAGGTACATGAGGGCGAAGGTGGCCACCAGGGAAACCGGGATGGCCACCGCCACCACCAGCACGCTGCGGGGATCGCCCAGAAAGGCGACGAGCACCACCACCGCCAGGGCCGCCCCCACGAGGAGGGCATCCCGCACCGCCCGGACGGAGCGCCGGATCAACTCCGCGCTGTCCCCGACCACGTGGAACCGCACCCGGGGGAGCAACGGGCGCATCCTCTCCACCTCGCGCAGCACCCCGTCGGAGACGGCTACGGTGTTCACTCCGGGCTGGCGCCGCACCACCAGGAGAACCCCCGGCTGGCCGTTGACGCGGACCCGACCGGTCTCGTCCCCGGGCGCGATGGCCACCCGCGCAACGTCCCGGAGGTAGACCACGCGACCGGCTCGCACCGCCACCGCGGTGTTGCGAATCTCCTCGAGATCCGTGAACCGACTCAGCACCCGTACCGCCAACTCTTTGTTCCCCTCCGCCACCTGCCCCACGGGCTGGGAGAGGTTCGTGGCCCTCAGGGCGTTCACGATGTCCGACTCAGACAGCCCCAGAGCGCGCATCCGGCCCGGATCCAGCTCTACCCGGATCTCTCGCCTGACCCCACCCACCACCTCCGCCACCGCCACCCCCGGAACCCGTTCCAGTCGAAACAGCACCTGGTCTTCCGCCAGCTCTCGTAGGCGCACGGGATCTGGCGCGTCGGGAGGGGCGTTGAGGAGGGCGATCTGCAAGATGGGGAACTGGGAGGGATCAAACTTCAGGACCACGGGGGTCGTCGCATCTCCGGGAAGCCTTCGCCGCACCCGTTCGATGGCTGCCCGCAGATCGCTGGCGGCGGCGTCCAGGTCCGTGCCGTAGGGGAACAGGACGGTCACCCGGGAGGTCCCCTGGCCGGAAGTGGACAGGATGTCCTGCACGCCCGGGACGGTGCTGGCCGCTTCCTCCAGCACCCGGGTGACGAGGTTTTCCACCTCTTCGGGACCGGCCCCCGGGTAGTCGGCGGCGACGGTGAGCCTGGGGAAGGTTACATCCGGCAGCAGGTCGATGGGTAGTCCGAGGACCGAAGCCATCCCCACCAACACCACCGCCGTGAAGACCACGAGAGTACCTACGGGCCGGCGAAGGGCTAGACCGGGTAGACCCCTCACGGCCTTCCTCGAGGCCTGGAACGCTCTTTGGCTGGTGCTGCGAGAAGGCGAACGGGAGCTCCGTCCCGCAGGGTCTCCTGGCCCTCAATCACCACCAGCTCACCTGGCCGCAGCCCGGAGACCACCTCCACCTGGGTGCCGTCCGAAATCCCCAGCTGCACCGGCCGGGCCCTCGCAACACTTCCTTCCACCACGAACACCATCTGCACCTGGTTCCTGCCCACCACGGCCTCCACGGGGACCGCCAGCACACCCTGCCGCCGCGCCAGGATGAGCTCCACGCGGGCCGTCATCCCCGGGCGGAGCCACCCTCCGGGGTTGGCGATCTTCACCCGGACGGAGGCGGTGCGGGTGTCCAAAGCCAGCACCGGTGAGATGCGCAGCACCTGGGCGGGAAAGACTCGCCCCGGGAAAGCGTCAACCCGCACCGTCGCGGGCATCCCCACCCGAATGCGGCCCACATCCGCCTCTGCCACCGCCACAGACGCCTCCAGGGTCCCCAGTTGAACCACGTTCAGCAACCGCGTGCCGGGGGTCACCGTGTCCCCGGGATCCACCGCGAGGTTGGCCACGACGCCCTCCGTGGGCGATCGGACCATCCGCTCTGCGAACAAGCTCTCCGCCTGACGCACGGTCACCTCCGTCTGCGCCAGGAGGCTGCGGGCCTGTCGCAGGTTGACCTCGGCCTGATGGAGCTGAGCCCGGGCCTGGCGCAGCCCGGCTTCCGCCTGTCGCAGTTGAGCCCGGGCGACTTCCACCTCTTCCGGGGACGGCCCCCTCCGCAGCAGGTGGAGTTGTTCCTGCGCCGCTCTCCACCGCGCCTCCTGGACCGCCAGCTCCGTACGGGCCGCGTCCACCGCCTGCTGGGCTACGAAACCCTGTTGCAGCAGCTCCTCGGCCCGTCGCAGCTGGGCTCTGCTGTACTCCATCGCCGCCTGCGCCTGAGCGACCTGCTCTTCGGCCTGTCTGATCTGCTCAGGAGCCGCGCCCGAAAGCAGTTGAGCCAGCCGCGCCCGCTGGGTCTCCAGGTTGGCCTGCGCGTGTTCCACCTGCGCCTGCTGGGTCCGCACCGCCGCTGCGGCCTGCTGTAAGGCGATTCGTTGCGTCGCCCGCGCGGCCCGCGCCTGTTCCACCTGGTAGCGCAGCTCCCGGGGGTCGATCACCACCAGCACCTGGCCCGCAGTGACCGCGTCCCCCTCCCGCACCTCCACCCGCTCCACCACCCCGGAGATGCGGGGGAACACGTCTGCGGTGCCAGCGGCCACCAACTCGCCCACGTACCCGGCCCGCACGACCAGCGTGCTGGGGCTCGCGGGCCTTGCGCGGACCTCGGCGGCCCGCGGGCCTGGGGAGGGCGTGGGGCGCGAGGCGGGCTCCCTTTGCCCCGCGTCCATGGCTCGCCAGGCCAGGAGCGCTGCAGAGGCCACGGCGAGCCCGATCCAGACCCACCTGCGCATACGCTTCAGCCCCCCAGGTATCGCTGGAACCAGTCGAGGGTCCGCTCCCAGGCCTGG
Organism: bacterium; assembly: GCA_041640435.1. GTDB lineage: Bacteria > Sysuimicrobiota > Sysuimicrobiia > Sysuimicrobiales > Sysuimicrobiaceae > Tepidifontimicrobium. The sequence continues at coordinate 15,035 of JBEQAH010000018.1, forward strand.
CGGGCTGCCTCCGGGTGGTAGCGGGATCCCGTGTCGTTGAAGAAGGCGTGATCTGCGCCGGGGTAGATCACGATTTCATGCACCACCCCGGCCTGCGCAAGGGCCTGGCGCAGAGCCGGGATGCCCTGATTGATCCGCTGGTCCCGCTCGGCGTAGATGGCGAGGACCGCGGCCCGGATGCGCGGCACGTGGTCCAGCGGTGGGTTCGGTCCGTAGAAGGGGACGGCAGCGCGCAGCTGCGGGCTTGCCGTTGCGAGGCGCCAGGTCATGCCCCCGCCGAAGCACCAACCTACAGCGCCAAGCCGGTCGGAACGCACGAAGGGTTGCTGCTCCAGGTAGTGAACCGCGGCCAGCAGCATGGCCACCAGTTGGTCCGGCGGGGTCCGTCCGAGCAGGGCCGTGACCTGGGCCGGGTCCTGGAACCGGTCGGTTCCGCCCTCATGAGACGCCAGGTCTACCGCCAACGCCGCGTAGCCCACCCTGGCAAGCCGCCTGGCCACGTCCTTGATGTGCTCCACAAGCCCGCGGTTCTCGTGCACCACCACGAGCCCGGGCGCCTGCGGTCGGTTGCGCGGCCGACTCAAGTAGCCCAGGACGTTCGTCGACTCCTGTCGGAACGTCACCGGGGTTACCTGGATGGCCGGGTCGTCGGCGGGCACCGTGACCCCGCCGGTCTGTTGCGGCGGGGGCGCCTGCGCCGCGGCCTTGCCCACCTCCGTGGCGGACGCCGTCTCGCCCACCGAGCTCAACAGGGCCAGGGCTGCGGCCTGAGAGCCGGCGAGGGCGACTACCCTGCGTAGAAACTCCCGCCGGTCCAGCCTGCCGTCCCGGTAGTCCTCCGTCCACTCCTCAAGCAGGTACCGCCCGAGGTCCGTGATGCGTCCTTCTGTCATGCCCTCCCCCCTTTTCACCTTGGGCTCAGGGCACGCGGTGCACACGGGCGCCGCCGTACGCCGCCGCCACAAGGGCCATCGCCGCGAGCAACGCGATAACCCCGGAGACCTCAACCCGCCGGGTCTCCCAGCCCACTCGGCGCGCCAGGCCCCGGTAGACGCCCGTGAGAGCCTGCGCGGAGCTGGCGTGGAAGTACTCGCCGCCGGTGATCCGCGCCATCTCCTTCAGGGTGGTTTCGTCCAGGGGGCCACCGATGGTCCAGAACATGTCTGTTTGCACGGGCCGGCCAACGCCCACGGTGTACACGGTGACGTTCTGTCTGGCGGCGGCCTCCGCCGCCTCCAGGGGGTTCAGCCCCGTGTTGCTGCGACCATCCGACAGGAGGATCACCGCAGCTCGGGGGAGCCAGGGACGAAGGGGTGCGGGCTCCCCCGGCCGGGGCCGCAGGCGTCCCGGCAGGGCTGTCAACGCCTCCAACAGGCCATCCCCGATGGCGGTCCGCGGCCCGAAGCTTAGGGACTCCAGCGACCTCACCACCGCCTCGCGGTCCAGCACGGGTGGGTGGAGCAGTTGTGCGGTGCCTGCGAACGCCACGAGGCCCACCCGTACGTCCCGCGGCACCGCCCGCAGGAACTCCTTCGCCGCCTGCTTGGCTGCTTCCAAGCGGTTGGGCTGCATGTCCTGGGAGCGCATGCTCCCGCTTGTGTCCACCGACAGCACCACCACCGCTTCCCGCGCCGGGAGGCGGAGGGGTA
>JBEQAH010000019.1:0-10835 GCA_041640435.1 bacterium
ATAGCGCTGCTCGTCGCTGGTGATGGGAACCACGTACACGGTGTCCGGCTCGTGGGCGTGCACGGCGATGGGGAAGCCGAAGTTGGACGGTAGCCCGGCCTCGATGGGCCGCCAGGACCCACCTGCGTCGTCGCTCCGGTACACGCCGTAGTGCTTCTGCATGAACAGGACGTGGGGCCGGGCGGGGTGCAACGCGATTTTGTGCACACAGTAACCCGCCTCGGGCTGCTCCTCGGGCAGGTATCTGGCGCTGAGGCCCCTGTTGGCCGGTTCCCACGTGTTCCCGCCGTCGTCGGTCCGAAACACTCCCGCCGCCGAGATGGCGACGTACAAGCGGCCCGGGCGTGTGGCGTCGAACAGCACCGTATGCAAGCACAGGCCGCCTGCACCCGGCATCCACCGCTGGTGGGTCGGGTGGCGGCGCAGCCCCGCCACCTCCGACCAGCCGTCCCCCTCCAGCCGGAACAGCGCGGCGTCCTCCACCCCGGCGAACACCACCTCAGGACCCCACGAGGGGGGTGTCGACGCGAGCCGCCACACCCGCTTGAACTGCCAGGGCGTCAGTTCTCCGGAGAAGTCCTGGTGCGTGGTCGAAGGAGCGTCGTAGCCGAAGGCGCTGTCCAACACCTCCCACGTCCGGCCCGCGTCGCCGCTGCGCTGGATCACGGTCCCCGACCACGAGGACCACACCGCCGCGTACAGAACGTCCGGGTCGTGCGAAGAGGCGTGCACAGAGAACACCTCGCCCCCAAAGAGCGGGCCCCGCACTTGCCACCGCCGCCGATCCGGACCGGCTTCCAGAACAAAGGCCCCTTTTCTTGTGCCGACCAGCAGCCGGACTCCGGTCATGGCCTCCCCCTTTTCCTCTGGCGCATGGCAGTTGATCCTACCTCGACGGCGGGGTCGTCCACAAGCTTGCCGCTGGACCACGCATGAAGTCTGTGGCCAGGCCACCGGCGGGCGCAGGCCGCCAGTAGACCTCCCACGCCCCTGTTCGCCTTAAGGGGCGGAGATGCGCAGGCGCCCCACTGCCCGGCGGCCCCAGCTCACCTGGAGTACTCGTAGAACCCGCGTCCGGCCTTGCGGCCGTGGTGGCCCGCCAGGGTCATCTGCCTGAGGAGCACGGGGGGAGCGTAGCGGGGATCCTTGAACTCCTGGAACATGGCCTCCGCGATGTAGTAGGTGGTGTCGATCCCCACGAAGTCCAATAGCTCAAAGGGCCCCATGGGGTGGTTGAGACCCAGGCGCACCGCGGTGTCGATGTCCTCCTTCGTCGCCAGTCCCTTTTCCAACGCGCGCACCGCGTCCAGCAGGAAGGGAACCAGCAGCAGGTTCACGATGAACCCGGGGTAGTCCCGGGCCACCACCACGGTCTTGCCCAGCGACTCGGCGAAGCGGCGGCAGACCTCCAGCGTCTCGTCGCTGGTCTGCAATCCCCGCACGAGCTCCACCAGCTTCATCACCGGCACGGGGTTGAAGAAGTGCATGCCGCAGAACCGGTCCGCCCGCCGGGTCACCGAGGCCTGTTCTGTGATGGACAGCGACGAGGTGTTGCTGCAGAACAGGGTCCGCTCCGGGCAGATCTGGTCCAGCTCCCGCCAGATCTCCTTCTTCACGTCCATGCGCTCCACCGCGGCCTCGATGATCAGGTCGCAATCCCTTAGGTCCTGCATCCGGGTCGTGCCCCGGATCCGGGCCCCCGCCGCCTCCCGCTCCTCCGGGGAGAGCTTCCCCCGCTCCACCGCCCGCGCCATGGATTCCTGCACCCGGCGGAGCCCTCTGTGCAGCAGCTCCTCGCTCACCTCCCGCACCACCACCTCGTAGCCGTGGCGGGCGCACGTCTCGGCGATCCCGGATCCCATGAGCCCGCAGCCGACGACACCCACTTTGCGGATTGGCATCCCACGCACCTCCCCTCTCCTGTTCTGTGCGGCTCCTCGGACCTCGGGGCTCGAGGAAAGTCGCCGCGGATCCCGACGGACCTCCACCTCGGCCTCCTCCTGGGTTCGCGCATCCAGCACGTACCACGCGTCGTACCCCTCCACCGGGATGCGCTCCAGGGCCCGACGCATGAGTTCGCACTGCCGCTGGATCACCTCCCGGCCCACCCGCCGCGCCCGCGTTGCATCCCGCGCCAGGCAGACTTCCAGCGGCACGTCCAACGCCACGGCCACCACAGGCGCCCCGCACCGGCGGGCCAGGCTCCGGAGCTTGGCCCGGGCCCGGGCCGTCAGCGCCGTGCTGTCCGCCACGGCGACCCGCCCTAGCTCCAGGCGATGCCGGAGGATTTCAAAGAACAGCTCGAAGGCCCGGCCGCTCACAGACATGTCGGACTCGTCGTCCGACACCATGGCGCGGCACCGGTCGCTGCTCACCACCTCCGTCTCCCGGAAGTGTCGGCGCGCAAAGGTGGTCTTGCCACTGCCGGCGGGGCCCACGAGCACAACCAGCGCCCCCGAAGGCACCACAATCCGCACGACTACTCGACCACGGCGTGGACCAGAGGGCGGAGCGCGGGCGGGGTGGGGCCGAAGCGGTAGGCCTCCAGAAGCCCGCTGGCCGCGGCCCGGGCTGCCTCCTCGGTGCGCGCGTGGACGCGGGCCAGGATATCCCCACGGCGCACCCGGGTCCCCTTCTTCGCCTCCACCACCACCCCGACCGCCGGGTCGATGGCGTCCTCCTTGCGCGCCCGGCCGGCACCGAGGGCCATGGACACCCGGCCCACCGCCTCCGCGTCCAAAGCCTCCACGTAGCCCTCTTCCGGGCTGTACACGTCCAGGACCACGGGTGCCGTGGGCAACCGCTCGGGCCGGTCCACCACGGAGGGGTCCCCACCCTGGGCCTCTACCATCTCGGCGAACTTGCGCAGCCCCGCGCCGTTGCGCATGGCCTCCCGCAGTGCCTCCCGCCCTTCCTCCTGCGTGGCCACCCGGCCCGCCAGGCGCAACATGTGGGAGCCAAGCTCCAGGCACAGCTCCGTGAGGTCCCCGGGGCCGTTTGCCCGCAGGGTGTCCAGGGCCTCCCGCACCTCTAACGCGTTTCCCACCCCGTGCCCCAAGGGTTGGTCCATGTCCGTGAGGACCGCCACCGTCCGGCGCCCCAGCGCACTCCCGATGGCCACCATGGTCCGGGCCAGGACGAGCGCTTCCTCGACCCGCTTCATGAACGCGCCGCTTCCCGTCTTCACGTCCAGCACGATGGCGTCCGCGCCCCCTGCCACCTTTTTGCTCATGATGCTGCTCGCGATGAGCGGGACGCTGTCCACGGTGGCGGTGACGTCGCGAAGCGCGTAGAGCCTCTTGTCCGCGGGGACAAGCTCCGGGCTTTGGCCCACGATGGCACAGCCCACCCGCCGCACCTGCTGCAGGAAGGCGTCCACGTCCACCTCCGTGCGCAGGCCCGGAATGGACTCCAGCTTGTCCAGGGTCCCGCCCGTGTGCCCCAGCCCGCGACCTGACATCTTGGGGACCACCACACCGCACGCGGCCACGAGGGGCACGAGCGCCAGTGAGGTCTTGTCGCCCACCCCGCCGCTACTGTGCTTGTCCACCTTCACCCCCGGGATGCCGCTCAGGTCCAGCATCCGGCCGGACCGGGCCATAGTCAGGGTGAGGTCCGCCGTCTCTCGGTCCGTCATGCCCCGGAAGTACACGGCCATGAGCCATGCGCTCACCTGGTAGTCAGGGACGTCGCCCCGAACGAACCCTTCCACAAGGAAGGCGATCTCCTCCCGGCTCAGCTCACCGCCGTCGCGCTTTTTGCGGATGAGGTCGTACGGCCTCACGGCACCACCTCGCCCCGCTCCCGCCACCTGCAGAAGACGAAGCGCATTTCCCAGAAGCTCCCGCGGTCCCGGATCACCGCCCCGTGCTCGAGCGCGTCTAACAGGAGGAGGTCACGCTGCGCGAACATACGCTCCCACTCCGACCTGCCGTAGCAGAACACCTCCACGTTCCCTTCCGCCTTCCACTCCGCCTGCCGGTCGACCCAGCGCCTGCGGTCGTCCTCCGCAACGCTACCCAGTCCCCAGTCCCCGCGGGCCGTGCAGCCGAACAGGACCACGAACTCCACCCGGTCCCGCCGCTCCGCCAGCACCCGGTCCACGTACCGCCGCAGGGGTTCTGCCTCAGGCAGATCCCAGGGTTTCCCGGGCAACGCGCAGCACCTCCTCGACGTCGCCCACCGCGAGCTGCGCGTCCTCCTCGGAGAACTGCTCCGCAGGGACCCCCTGATCGAAGGCGTTAGGGTAGCGGGCGGGCACGTAGAGGCGGTTCAGCCGGCGGCACGCGCTCCCCACGGGGTCCGGTACCGCCACCTGGGCTGCCACGGCCTCCACGAGGAGGTTCAGGTTGTGTCCGGCCTGGGGCATCCGGAGGTGCTCGCACACCACCTTCAGGGCGTTCTCCGCGGCCTGCTGACAGGTGAAGCAACCCCACGCCCGGTGCCCCGCTCCGTACAGGGAGCGGGTGGCGGCGAACTCCGCCCCGGCTTCTCGCATCCAGTCCCCGGTCCTCCGCACGGCCCTACACCGGCATCTCCCGGACGACGCGCCGCACCAGACGCACGAACCGGGGCTCCAGCTCCCGCGCCACGCGCAGCACTTCCTCGTGGGTCACCGGTTGGACTACCTCGCCCGTGGCCATGTCGGTGATGGCGGTCAGCCCCAGCACCCGCATGCCCAGGTGGCGGGCCGCGATCACCTCGGGCACCGTGGACATGCCCACCGCGTCCGCCCCCAGGGCCCGCAGCATGCGCAGCTCCGCCGGGGTCTCATACGAAGGCCCGAGAACCGCCACGTATACCCCCCGCCGCAGGACCACGCGTTCTTCCAGCGCGCAGCGCTCCGCCAGTTCCACCAGCTCCCGGTCGTAGGGCGCGGACATGTCGGGGAAGCGGGGCCCCAGGCGATCGTCGTTGGGCCCCACCAGGGGGTTGGTGCCCTGGAAGTTGATGTGGTCGGTGATGACCATCAGGTCGCCGGCCCGCCACTGGCGGTTGAGACCCCCCGCGGCGTTGCTCACCAGCAGCGTGCGGCAGCCGAGGGCGAACAACACCCGGACCGGGAACGCCACCTCCTGCGCGGTGTATCCCTCGTACAGGTGCACCCGGCCCTGCATGGCCGCCACGGGCTTGCCCTCCAGCCAGCCGAGCACCAGGCGGCCCGCGTGCCCCGCCACGGTGGAGGTGGGGAAGTGTGGGATCTCGGCGTAGGGGACGGCCACGGCGTCCTGGATGTGGTCTGCCAGCGACCCAAGCCCCGAGCCCAGCACCACCGCCAGCTTCGGCTCGAAGTCGACCCGCGCGCGGACCGCGGCTGCGGCCTCTTCCATCCTCTCGCGCAGCTCCACCGCTCCCCTCCTCGCCTCAGGCCTCTCTCAGATCCCTCAGGAAGCTACGCCCCGGGCCGTCCCAGGGGACGTCCAGGGCTTCTGCCACGGTGGCGGCCACGTCGGAGAAAGTTTCGCGGACCCCCAGATCCACCCCTGCCGCCAGCCCCGGGCCGCAGGCCAAAAGCGGCACGTACTCCCGCGAATGGTCGGTGCTGGGCGTGGTCGGGTCGTTGCCGTGGTCCGCCGTGAGGATCAACAGGTCTCCTTCCGTGAGTTCGTCCAGCAGGGCCGGGAGCTCGGCGTCGATGCTCTCCAGGTCCCGGGCGAACCCCTGCGGGTCGTTGCGGTGGCCGTACTTGGTGTCCAGGTCCACCAGGTTGGCAAACACAAGGCCCTGGTCCAGCCCGGATAGGGCCTGGGCTGTCTTCCGCACCCCGTCCGGGTCGCCCGAGGTGGGGATCGCCCTCGTGACTCCGCGGCCCGCAAACAGGTCGGCCACTTTGCCCACCGTCCACACCGGGTACCCGTTGTGAACGAGCCGGTCCAACAGAGTTGATGAAGGCGGTTCCAGCGAGAAGTCCTTGCGCCGTTCGGTCCGCACGAAGGCGCCGGGACGCCCCACGAACGGGCGGGCGATCACGCGGCTGACGGCGTGCTGGCCCTGCAGGATCCGGCGCGCGACCCGGCACATCTCGTACAGCCGGTCCACAGGGATCACCTCTTCGTGTGCCGCAATCTGAAACACGCTGTCCGCGGAGGTGTACACGATGGGATATCCGGTCCGCAGGTGCTCTGCACCCAGCTCCTCCAGGATCTGGGTCCCGGAGGCGGGGCGGTTGCCCAGCGTCCGCGTGCCGATGGCCCTCTCGAACTCCTCCATAACCTCCGGCGGGAAACCGTTCGGGTAGGTGGGGAAGGGCCGGTCCAGAACTAGGCCCGCGAGCTCCCAGTGGCCTGTGGTGCTGTCCTTACCCGCGGACCGTTCCGCCATGCGCCCGAAGCACGCGAGGGGTGCGGCCGACGGGGGAACCCCCTGCACCGGGACCACGTTGCCCAACCCCAGGCGCTGGAGCGTGGGCAGGTGTAATCCGCCCACCGCCCGCGCGGTGTTCTGCAGGGTCGCAGAACCCTCGTCACCGTACCGGTCTGCGTCCGGCAGTGCGCCCACACCCAACCCGTCGAGCACCAGCACCACGCAGCGGCGCAGGCGCTTCACGGCTCCCACGCGTCCCGGGGGTGGGCGCGGTCGAACGCCTGGCGCAAGTGCTGGCGCGCCACGTGGGTGTACACTTGGGTGGTGGCGATGCTGGCGTGGCCCAACAGCTCCTGCACGCTGCGCAGGTCCGCACCGCCCTCCAGGAGGTGCGTGGCGAAGGAGTGGCGCAGCATGTGAGGCGTCACAGGGCGGGAGATCCCCGCGGCCCGGGCGTAGCGGCGCAGGCACCTCCACACCCACTGCCGGCTGAGGCGCCGGCCGAGCCGGCTCACAAACAGGGCGGCACTGCGACGGGCCAGGCGAGGCCGGCCCAGGGTCAGGTACGCCTGCAGGGTCCGGACCGCGTAGGACCCCACGGGCACCACCCGTTCCTTACTTCCCTTGCCCAGCACCCGCACCAGCTCCGACTCCAGGTCCACATCCCCCACGTCCAGGCCCACCAGCTCCGAGACCCGAAGCCCGCTGCTATATAGCAACTCCAGAAGCGCCCGGTCCCGCAGACCTTCAGGCGTCCTCGGGTCGGGCTGCGCGAGCAGGCGCGCCACCTCCTCCGAAGACAGTACCCGCGGCAGCTCCTCGCCCCGCCGGGGCGAGCTCACATCCTCCGTGGGGTCGGAAGCCACGTGCCGTTCGCGCAGCAAGAACCGGTAGAAGCCCCGCAGCGCCGCCAGCCGGCGCGCCACCGTGGTCGGGGCGAGTCGCCGCCGGCGCAGGGAAACCAGATAAAGGGTGACGACCGGCCGCGTGACGGCCCCGGGGTCGTGTACACCCTCCCGGGCAGCAAAGCGCGCGAAGTCCAGAAGGTCGGCCCGGTACGCGGCGCGGGTGCGCTCGGACCGCCCCGCCTCAGCCCCCAGGTAGTCCAGGAAGGCGTCCACGGACCGGTGGAACGCTTCAACCGGAGCCCGGCCGGCCATGGCGCTCGCAAGCCAGCAGCACCCCGATCACGCTCTTCGCGTCCCAGATCTCGCCCCGCTCCACCAGCCGCCGGGCCTCGCGCAGGGGCACGCGGACAACCTCCATCTCCTCCTCCTCGCGGGGCAGGCGGTGGGGTTCCAGGTCGGTGCACAGATACAGGTGCAGGCGTTCTGTGAGGAATCCCGGGGAAGGAGCAAACGTCAGGAGGTGCTCCACGTGCCGGGCCCGCAGGCCCACCTCCTCCGCCAGCTCCCTCTGCACGCACGCCTCCGGCGCCTCGCCCGCCTCCAGCGTGCCCGCGGGGATCTCCAGGGTCCAGCCCCCGAGTGCCCACCGGTACTGCCGCACCAGCATGAGCTCGTCCTGGGGCGTGAGCACCACCATCCCCACCGCACCCCGGTGTTCCACCACCTCCCGGGTGCTGATGTGGCCGCTCTGCAACCGCACCTCGTCCACCCGCACCCGCAGCACGCGGCCCGAGAACACCACCTGGCTGCGGACCAGCTGTTCGGGGGGCGACCTCAACCGGTCCCTCCGGGCGCTGCGGAGGTCTCCTCGTACACCGGCGTGCCCTCCCGGGCGGTGCGCTCCCGGTACGCCTCCAGCAAACGCAGGGTCACCGGCCCGGGCCGGCCCGCGCCGATGGTCCGGCCGTCCACCCACACCACCGGGCCGATCTCCGCGCCCGTTCCGGTGAGGAACACCTCGTCCGCGGTGTACACGTCGTGCAGGGTGAAGGTCCGCTCCAGGGCCGCGACGCCCAACGCCCTGGCGATCTCGAGAATGGTATCCCGCGTGATCCCGCGGAGAATGCCGAGGTGCGCGGGGGGCGTCCAAACCTCCTCGCCATGGACCACAAACACGTTGTCCGCGGTACACTCGCACACGTACCCTTCGTGGTTCAGCATCAACGCCTCGTCCGCACCCGCCAGGTTGGCCTCCAGCCGGGCCAGGATCTGGTTCAGATAGTTGAGGGATTTGATCCGCGGGTTCAGGGAGTCCGAGGGGTTCTTGCGGTGCGTGGCCGTCACCATGCGCAGCCCCTCCCGATACGCCCGCTCGGGGTACAGCTGAATGCGGTCCACGATCACCACCACCGTGGGCGTCTCGCACTTCCGGGGGTCAATCCCCAGGTCGCCGGGGCCCCGGGTCACGATGGGCCGCACGTAGGCGTCCCGCAGTCCACTCCGCCGGACCGTCTCCAGGATGACCCGCTTCATCTCCTCGGGCGGGAGGGGAATGTCGAGCAGGATGGACTTCGCCGACTGGTACAGCCGCTGCACGTGCTCGTCCAGCTTGAACACCCGGCCCCCGTACACCCGGATCCCCTCGAACACGCCGTCCCCGTACAAAAACCCGTGGTCGTAGACCGACACCGAGGCCTCTTCCTTCGGCACGAACCGGCCGTTCACGTACGTCCACAGGCTCACCCGGTCTTCCCCCCCTCCCACGTCACCGCGGCTCGGGCTGCGGCTCCCGCGTACCGCAGCGCGGCTTCCACGAAGGCCCGGTACAGGGGATGCGGGGATGTGGGGCGCGAGCGGTACTCCGCGTGGAACTGGGTCCCCAGAAACCACGGGTGCCCCGGCAACTCTATGATCTCCACCAGCCCCTTGTCGGGGTACACCCCGCTGACCCGCAGCCCCCGTTCCACCAGCCGGGGCAGGAGCGCGTTGTTCACTTCGTACCGGTGCCGGTGCCGCTCGTACACCAGGGACACCCCGTAAGCCTGGTGCGCCAGGGAGCCGGGTTCGATGCGGCACGGGTAACGGCCCAGGCGCATGGTGCCCCCCTTTTCCACCACCCCCTTCTGTTCAGGCAGCAGGTCGATCACGGGGTACGGGGTGGCCGGGTCCACCTCCGTGGTGTTCGCGCCGTCCATCCCGCACACGTGCCGCGCGAACTCCACCACGGCCCACTGCATCCCGTAGCACACGCCAAAGAAGGGCACGCCCTCCTCCCGCGCGAACCGGATGGCGCGCACCTTCCCTTCCACCCCGCGGCTGCCGAAGCCCGGACACACCAGGATCCCGTGGAAGCTCGCCAAGCGGTCCCGCAATCCCTGGTCGGTGAGCAGCTCCAGATCCTCGGAGTCCACCTTGGTGATCTCCACCGCGGCGTCGGCAGCGATCCCGCCGTGCCGCAGGGCTTCCACGATGCTCACGTAAGAGTCTTCCACCCCCATGTACTTGCCCACCAGGGCCACCCGGACCCGGTGGGCGGGCTCCTTGAGGCGGCGCACGATGGAGCGCCACCCTTCCAGGTCCGGCTCGCGGTCCGGCAGGCCCAGCCGACGGCACGCGATGCGGGCCAGCCCCTCTCGCTCCAGCACGAGCGGGACCTCGTAGATGGTCTCCGCGTCCAGGGCTTCGATCACCGCCTCCGGCAGCACGTCGCAGAACAGCGCGATCTTTTCCCGCACCGACGGCGTGAGGGGACGACTGGTCCGGCACACGATCACGTCCGGCTGTATCCCGATGCTCCGGAGCTCCTTCACCGAGTGCTGGGTGGGCTTGGTCTTCAGCTCGCCCGTGGCGGGCAGGAAGGGCACCAGGGAGACGTGTACGTACAGGCAGTTCTCAGGCCCTGCGTGGTGTCGGAACTGGCGGATGGCCTCCAGGAAGGGGAGGCTCTCGATGTCGCCCACCGTCCCCCCTACCTCCACGATCAAGACGTCGGCCCCGGCGGCCTCCGCCACCCGGCGGATCTCGTCTTTGATCTCGTTCGTGACGTGGGGGATGACCTGGACTGTGCCGCCCAGGTACTCGCCCCGCCGCTCCCGGGCGATCACCGCGGCGTAGATGCGTCCGGTGGTGGTGTTGTTGTCGCGGCCCAGGTTCGTATCCAGGAAGCGCTCGTAGTGACCCAGGTCCATGTCGGTCTCCGCCCCATCCTCGGTGACGAAGACCTCGCCGTGCTGGTGGGGGTTCATGGTCCCCGCGTCCACGTTCACGTACGGGTCGAACTTCAACATGGTCACGCGATAGCCGCGCGCCACCAGCAGCCGACCCAGCGAGGCCGCGGTGATCCCCTTGCCCAGGCCCGAGGCCACCCCGCCGGTCACGAACACGTACTTCGTCCGCTGGACCTGCACCCACACCTCCGGGGAACGCGGCGAGCCAAAAGCCGAGAGGGGGAGACTCGCTCCCCCTCTCGCTAGGTCCCTTCCCTTTGGACTCGGCTGCGCCTGCGCATGCCACAGGCATTCTACGCGCCGCCCGAAGCGCGCGCAAGCACCGCGCCGTCTATCCGGGTGCGCCGCGGAGCAGCTCCCGCGCGTGGCGGCGGGCGATGTCGGTGGGTTGCGGACCCGACAGCATGCGCGCCACTTCCTCCACCCGGCCCGCTCCCTCGAGCGTCTCAACCACGGT
>JBEQAH010000019.1:10845-16665 GCA_041640435.1 bacterium
CCGCCTTCCGTCACCTTGCGGATCGCCAGGTGCTGGTGGGCCACGGCAGCGATCTGGGGCAAGTGGGTCACGCACAGCACCTGGGAGTGCCGCGCCAGCTCGCTCAACTTGGCGCCGATGACCTGGCCGGTGCGCGCTCCCACACCCGCGTCCACCTCGTCGAAGACCATCACGGGCGCGGGGTCGGCGGCTGCCAGGGCGCTGCGCAAAGCCAGCATGACCCGGGACAGTTCTCCGCCCGAAGCCACCCGCTCCAGGGCTTTGGGCGGCTCACCGGGGTTCGTGGACAGCAGGAACTCCACACGGTCAGCACCCCACGGCCCCACGGCCACGCGCCGCCCCGCCACCAGCAGCCCTTCGTCGTCCTCCCGGGTGTGCAGCTGCACCTGAAACTGAGCCGAGGGCATGGCCAGGTCCCGCAGGTGCCGGACCGCCGCCCGCTCGAGCCGGCGCGCCACCTCCGCCCGCGCCTCGGACAGGTCCCGGACGGCGGCGGCGAGCTCTTCCTCTAGAGCTTCCACCTCGGCGGCAAGCGCCTCGCGGCGGCTGTCCGCGGTTCGGAGAGCCTCCAGCTCCTCGGCGGCCCTCTTCGCGTAGGCCACGACCGCCTCTTCGGTGTCGCCGTACTTCCGGAGCAACGCCCGCAGGGCGGCGATGCGGTCCTCCGTCTCTTCCAGGCGCGCGGGGTCGGACTGTGAACGGTCCAGGGCCGCGCGCACGTCCCGCGCGGCCTCCTGCAGCTGCGCCTGAACCCCTTCGAGCGCCTCCACCACCGACCAGAGGTCTGTGTCCCACTGCGCCGCCTGGCGCAGCAACGCAACGGCACGCCCGACGCGGTCGGCCGCAGCCCCCTCCTCCCCTCCGTACAGAGCGTCGTAGGCGGCCGCCACCAGCTCGCGCAGGCGTTCCGCGTGCACCAGGCGGGCCCGCAGGGCCAGAAGTTCGTCCAGCTCCCCGGGCCGCAGACGCGCCGCCTCGATCTCCGCCACCTGGAAGGCCAGGAGGTCGGCGCGGTGCGCGCGCTCCCTGTCGTCCCCTTCCAGCGACCGCAGCGCGGACCGAGCCTTGTGCCATCGTTCGAACAACGTCCGTACCCGCGCCCGCAGATTCCCCACCACCTCTTGCCCGAACGCGTCGAGCAGCTCCCGGTGCGTGGAGGGGTCCAGGAGGCGCTGGCCCTCGTGCTGGCCGTGGACCTCTACCAGGAGGGTCCCGAGCCGGCGCAGCACCGTCACCGTGGTGGGCTCGCCGTTGGCGTACGCCCGGGCGCGTCCTCCGACCTCGCGCACCAGGACCAGAGTCCCGTCGTCCACCGGTACGCCCAGCTCCGCCGCGGCCTCCACCACCCGGGGCCAACGGCTGAGGTCGAAGACCGCCGCGATGCGCGCAGCGCTGGCGCCGGTGCGCACCACATCGTGAGGTGTCCGGTAGCCCAGGACTGCGCCCAAGGCGTCCACCAGCATGGATTTCCCCGCCCCGGTCTCCCCGGTCAGCACGTTCAGCCCGGGGCCAAACTCCACGCGGACGTCTTCCAACAGAGCGAAGTCGCGCACCTGCAGCTCACGCAGCATGCGGCCTAGCGCTCCCCCCAGGCGAACTTCTCCCTCAGCAGGCCGTAGAAGGAAGGCGGCCGCAGGCGGACGAGCCGGACCCGTTCCTCCGCACGCCGTACCCTCACCACGTCGCCGCCCCAGAGGGGGCAGCCGACCTGGCCATCCACGGTCAGGAGCACACCCTCCTCCGCCCGCGCCACCTCTACCGACGCCACGTCGTCGGCGTCCACCACCACGGGCCGGGCGGTGAGCGTGTGGGGGCAGATGGGCGTGATCACCAGGGCCCGCACTCCCGGTGCAAGGATGGGTCCACCCGCAGACAGGTTGTAGGCGGTGGACCCGGTCGGAGTGGACACGATGAGGCCGTCGGCCAGGTAGGTAGCCAGGTGCTCGTCGTTGATCCGCGTGCGGATCGGCATGAGCCGCGCGTAGCCGCTCTTGGTGATCACCATGTCGTTCAGGGCGAGGAAGCGTTCCACGGTCGCCGCCTCCCGGACGACTTCCGCAGACAGCATCATCCGCTCGTCCACGCGGTAACGCCCCTCCACCAGAGCACTGGCGGCCTCCCGCAGGCGCTCTAGCCCTACCTCGGCGAGGAACCCGAACCCGCCCACGTTTACGCCGAGCACCGGGATCCCCCTGGCTGCGGAGGCTCGCGCGGCCCTCAGGATCGTCCCGTCCCCGCCCACCACGACCAGAGCGTCGGACCACCTGCACAGCTCTTCCTCTGAGGCGGCCAGCGACCCCAGCCCCACCGCGGCCGCTCCCGCGTCGTTGACGCGGACCCCGGTGCCCCGCCGGTGCAGATCCTCCACCAGGGACTGCACCGCGTCCCGGATGGTCGGGTACTGCTCCGCCTTCTCGGGGTTTACGATCACGCCCACGCCGCGCATTGCCTTACTCCTGTCCCGGAGGCGCTCCCGTCCTCTGCGCCTCCACCACCGCAGCCTCCACCGCTTCCTCGGTGAGGGAAGTGGGTGCGCCCTTGCGGAGCAGCAAAAAGAACTCCGCGTTGCCCCGGTCGCCCCGAAGGGGCGAGGCCATCACGTCCTCCGCACCCAGCCCGCAACCGGCAAGCCCCCGCGCCACCTTCCACACGACCTGCCGGTGCACCTGCGGATCCCGCACGACACCTCTCCGGGCGACGCCACGCCCGGCCTCAAAAGGCGGCTTGACCAGCGCCACTAGCGGCGCCCCCTCCCGGAGCAGAGGCACCACGGGAGGTAGGGCACGCAGCAGGGAGATGAAGGAGACGTCCGCGCACGCCAGATCGATGGGCTCGGGGACCCGGTGGGGTCCCAGCTCCCTCGCGTGCGTCTGTTCCATGACCACCACCCGCGGGTCGGCCCGCAGCTTCGGGTGGAGCTGTCCGCGCCCCACGTCCACCGCGTACACGCGCCGGGCCCCGTGCTGCAGCAGGCAGTCGGTGAACCCCCCCGTGCCCGCGCCCAGGTCGAGCGCCACCGCGCCGCGGACATCCAGGCGGAACCGGCGCAGGGCAGCTTCCAGCTTCACCCCACCCCGGCTCACGTACGGGTGCGGTGGGCCCGCGACCTCCACCGGCGCGTCGTCAGGGACCCGGGCGCCGGCCTTGTCCACGCGCTGTCCAGCCACCCTGACCCGCCCGGCCAGGATAATGGCCTGCGCCTGCTCCCGTGTGGGGGCGATGCCCCGTTGCACCAGCAGTACGTCCAGGCGCGTCCGGGCCCCCACTACCGCTCTCGGTTCACCACGAAGCGTGCCAGGTCCGCGAGGAGCTCGGCCCGCGACCCCAGTGGCCGCAACGCCTCCGTTGCCAGCTCCGCCTCCCGCACGGCCATCTGCCGCGCCGCCTCCAGCCCGAACACCTTCGGGTAGGTGACCTTCGTCTCGTCCGCGCCGGGTCGCTTCCCGAGTTTCTCCTGTTCCCCCACCACGTCCAGCACGTCGTCCGTGATCTGAAACGCGAGCCCCAGGTGCTCACCGTAGGCTGTAAGGCACGCGAGCGCCTGCGGATCTCCCGCGAGCAGGGGGCCCACACGCGCGCACGCCCGCACCAGACATCCCGTCTTCCGCCGGTGGATCTCGGGCACCCAGTGGGGCGGGACTTGGCCGCGTTCCGCCTGAAGGTCAAGGACCTGCCCACCCACCATTCCCGCCGTGCCAAGGGCTCGGGCGAGGTCCAGAATCACCTGGAGGACTCGCTCAGAGGGACCCAGCCGGTCCGCGGCCGCCAGCACCCACTCGAACGCCATGTCGTGCAGCGCATCCCCCGCCAGCACCGCGATGGCCTCCCCGTAGCGCACGTGGCAGGTGGGTTGTCCGCGGCGCCAGTCGGAGTTGTCCATGCTGGGAAGGTCGTCGTGGATGAGGGAGTAGGTGTGCACCGCTTCGACGGCGCAGGCGACCGGCAGGACCGCCTCGGGGTCGATCTGGCACACCTCTGCAGAGGCGAGCACCAATAGCGGCCGGAACCGCTTCCCGCCGGCAAACACGCTGTAACGGATCGCCTCGTGGAGGATCCTGGGCTCCACGTCCGGAGGAGGGAGCAGCCTGTCCAGGGCCGCCTCCACCCTCCGGCTCCCCTGCTCCAGGAACCGCTCCAGGCGCGAGGCGATCACCCCAAACCCTCAGAACCGGATCCGAAAGGTGCGGTCCCCCACGGGCTCCTCCCACCGGACGTCGAATGCGCGCACCACCGCGCTCGCAGGCCCCCGACGCATCGCCTCCAGGAAGGTCCGCACCGCTGGCTCCGGGCCTTCCGCTACGAGCTCCAGCCGGCCGTCCGGGAGGTTGCGGGCGAAGCCGCCGATCCCCAGCTTCTCCGCCCACTCCTCCGCGAAGAAACGGAACCCAACCCCTTGCACGCGCCCCGCCAGCACCGCGCGGGCGCGCACCGTCCGCTGGTCCTGCGTCGATCGCTCCCGCGACATCCCTCACGGTTACGTTAGCACTCCCCGGGCAGCCCGAGTAGCGCGGCGGGCCGCTACGAGGGATGCCTGGACCCGGCCTTGGGCTCCACCAGTTCCCGGTACGCGCGTCCCAAGATTCCGTTTACGAAGCGGCCGGAGTCCTCGGTGCTGTACCGCTTCGCGAGCTCCACCGCCTCGTTGATCACCACGGGAGGGGGTGTATCCAGGTTCAGAAGCTCGTAGAGGGCCATCCTCAGGATCGAGAGGTCCACCCGGGCCAGGCGGTCCACGTCCCAGCCCTCGGCAAACCGCCCGATGATGGCGTCGAGCTCCCGACGGGCTTCCCAGGCCCCGCGGCTCAGGCGCACAACGAACCGCCAGTCGTCTTCCTCCCAGGGCTCAGGCGGGCCGTCTTCCGGTGGAGCCCACCCCTCTGCGTAGCGCTCGAGGACGTCCTCCACCCGCTGCCGCCCCACCTCCGCCTGGTAGAGGACTTGCAGCACCACCTGCCGTGCTTTGTGTCGGCTGGACATGGCAAGGGCCATTGTACCCCGGGCCGAGGGACCGCGCCGGCAACTTTCTTCTCAGCTGTGCGGGTCAGCGCTGTTCCCAGCGGTGGACGAGGACGGCTTCGGGGCTGCCGTACACGGGTCCGGTGGTGGGGCAGCCCCGGACGTTCGGAGCCCCGCCGCAGTAGCGGATTTCCACCAGGGCTTCCACGGTGCGGGAGTGTACCAGCGTCGTTCCCTGCCAGAGCTGACCTGTGGACGTAATCCGCCAGGTGCGCGACTCCCGGTTGGCCGTGCACGTGCCTCCGGCTGAGGTGAACTCCAGGCAGGTCACAGTAACCTGGTACCGT
The DNA here is from genome assembly GCA_041640435.1 of bacterium. GTDB lineage: Bacteria > Sysuimicrobiota > Sysuimicrobiia > Sysuimicrobiales > Sysuimicrobiaceae > Tepidifontimicrobium. The sequence goes on from JBEQAH010000019.1 coordinate 16,149, forward strand.
CCCTCCAGAGGAGATCCTCCCAAGGACACCGTACCGACAGATGGCGCGTTCTTGTCCTGCTTCAGCACGAAGATCTGGTGCTCCAGGCCGGCCTCGGCCAGGTACAGCGCCCGGCGGTCCCAGTCGACAAGCCGCCCGCTCTCCAGCTCCGAAGTGGTGGTCCCCGCCAGCGCCGCCGTCAGTAACGCCAGGACGGCGAGTGCAAACAGGGTTACGGGCAGGGCCAGCCCGTCCTGCCCCTCGCGGGCGTTCATGGGCTCCTCAGGGCCACCCGGGCAGCCACGGGGACGTCGGGCACTTTGCCCTCCCGGTCCAAGGCGACCAGCCGGACCTCAACCTGATAGACGGACCCAGGATCGCTGCATGGTACGGTTAGTCCTGTCCTGTCAAAGCAGGTTATGGTCATCGAGCGGAAGGGGCCTGCCAGCACCGCGAGCGGCTCGGCCTGTGCGCCGGGCTCCTCGTTACCGAGCGAAGTGGCAGGCTCGGGCTCCACGCGCATGCGCACCCACACGAA
>JBEQAH010000020.1:0-14156 GCA_041640435.1 bacterium
ACGAGGAGGTTCCTGCGGCGATCGCGGACGAGATCCTGAAGGGCCGCTTGAGCGTGGCCCGGGCCTAAACCAGGAGCGGGAGGCGGAGGAGGATGGCGAAGCCGAAGTTTGAGCGGCGGAAGCCGCATGTGAACATTGGGACCATTGGGCATGTGGATCATGGGAAGACGACGTTGACGGCGGCGATCACGCATGCGTTGGCGCGGTTAGGGTTAGCGGAGGCGAAGGGGTACTATGACATTGACAATGCGCCGGAGGAGCGGCAGCGGGGGCTGACGATCAACATTAGTCATGTGGAGTATGAGACGGAGAAGCGGCACTATGCGCATGTGGACTGTCCGGGGCATGCGGACTACATCAAGAACATGATTACGGGTGCGGCGCAGATGGATGGGGCGATTTTGGTGGTGAGTGCGGCGGATGGGCCGATGCCGCAGACGCGGGAGCACATTTTGTTAGCGCGGCAGGTGAATGTTCCGGCGATTGTGGTGTTTTTGAACAAGGTGGACATGGTGGATGATCCGGAGTTATTGGATTTAGTGGAGGTAGAGGTTCGGGAGTTATTGAGTCGGTATCAATTTCCTGGGGACGAGGTTCCGGTGGTTCGGGGGAGTGCGTTGAGGGCGTTGGAGGCGTTGCAGGGGAATCCTGGGTTACGGCGTGGGGAGGATGAGTGGGTGGATCGGATTTACGAGTTGATGGATGCGGTAGACAGTTACATTCCGACGCCGGTGCGGGATGTGGACAAGCCGTTTTTGCTGAGTGTGGAGGATGTATTTACGATTACGGGGCGTGGGACGGTGGCGACGGGGCGTGTGGAGCGTGGGCGGATCAAGGTGGGGGAGGAGGTGGAGATTGTGGGTTTACGGGGTGAGCCGCGGCGGACGGTGGTGACGGGGCTGGAGATGTTTCGGAAGGTGTTGGAGGAGGCGGTGGCTGGGGACAATGTGGGGGTATTGCTGCGTGGGGTAGAGCGGGAGGATGTAGAGCGGGGGATGGTGTTAGCGAAGCCTGGGACGATCAAGCCGCACACGCGGTTTTTGGCGGAGGTGTACGTATTGACGAAGGAGGAGGGGGGTCGGCACACGCCGTTTTTCAGTGGGTATCGGCCGCAGTTTTATTTTCGGACGACGGACGTGACGGGGACGGTGAAGCTGCCGGAGGGGGTGGAGATGGTGATGCCTGGGGACAACATCAATTTAGAGGTGGAGCTGATCAGTCCCATTGCGTTGGAGGAGGGGTTACGGTTTGCGATCCGGGAGGGAGGCCGGACGGTGGGTGCGGGGGTGGTGACCAAGATCCTGGAGTGAGGGGGAGGCGACCGTGGCGCGCGAGATCATCACCCTGGCCTGCACGGTGTGCAAGAGGCGAAACTACGTCACCACCAAGAACAAGAAGAATGACCCGGACCGGCTGGAGCTGTCCAAGTACTGCAAGTGGTGCCGCAAGCACACCCCACACCGGGAGACGAGGTGAGGGTTCCCATGCGAGAGCGGGACCGCGAGCTACGCCGCCGCCGCCACCGGCGGCAGAAGATCCGTAAACTCCTGGCGCGGATCCAGGCCGCCCAGAGCCGCGACGAGAAGCAGCGGCTGGTCCAGAAAGCCCTCCGCATCGCTCCCTGGCGGCACGCAGAGTTCCAGAAGCTGCTCGCCTGAACGGCCGCTCGCTCCCTTCGGCGCCCGCGTCCAGCCCCGGGGCCTCACCGGCCGGGGTTCGTTTGAGCTCCCAGGTCCTGCTCGGCTTGCTGGTCAGCCTGGGGGCCTTCGGGGTGGACGCCATGCTGCCGGCCCTGGCCTCCATGGGGAGGGCGTTCGGTGTGAGCGAGACCCGGGCCCAGCTGGTGGTCGGCGTCTACCTCCTCGGGTTCTCCGCGGGCCAGCTCCTGTTCGGGCCGTTCAGCGACGCGTGGGGGCGCCGGCGGGTGCTGCTCGCAGGCCTGACCGCCTTCTGGGCGCTGAGCGCCGCCATGGCGACCTTTCGAGACTTCTCCTTCCTGCTGGCAGCCCGCACCCTCCAGGGTGCCTTCGCTGCGAGCCTGCGAACCGTGGGCACCGCCTGGGTACGCGACCGATACCGGGGCGAGTCCATGGCACGGACCATGGCCTTGGTGCAGAGTGTGTTCGTGGTGGCACCTGTGGTGGCGCCGTGGGTCGGGGCGTACCTGGTCCGGTGGGGCTGGCAGGCGGTGTTCATCTTCCTGGCCGCTGTGGGCGCGCTGCTGTGGGCGTGGGCGATTGTCGGGCTGGAGGAGAGCCTGCCGGTGAGGGCGCGCCGGCCACTGGGCGGACGCGCCCTGTGGGAGGCCGTGCGGCTGGTGGCTTCCCGGCGGGAGCTGGTGGCGGCGGTGGTGGCGCTGGCCTCCACCTACGGGATGCTGTACGCGTACCTCGTGACCGCGCCGCAGCTGTACAAGACGCACCTGGGGCTGTCTAACGAGGCGTTTGCCCTGGCGTTCGCGGGCACTGCACTTTTCCAGCTGGCCGCCATGCTGGTGACCCGGGCCCTGGTGGCGCGGGTGGGACTGAGGCGGATCGTGCTTTCGACCGCCACCTACCTGTTCGTCGTTACGGCCCTGCTGCCGCTGCACGCCAGAGGTTGGTTCTCGCCGTGGGGCCTGTGGCTACACATCAGCCTCGTCTTCTTCGGGATTACCCTGACGTTCCCCAACACCACGAGCCTGGCGCTGGAGCCGCTGGGTTCGGTGGCGGGCTTTGCCAGCAGCACACTCGGGTTCGCCAGCACCCTCCTGGCCGGGCTGTTGGGAAACGCCCTGGGCCAGTGGTCGGAGGGGGATCCGCTGCGGTTCGCGCTAGGCTGGGTAGCCCTGGCCGCACTGTCGGTCGCCGCCACGCGCTGGGCGGTTGCCGGAGGTAGGGAGGCGCCCGTAAGATAGCTGGAGGAGGGGCGTAGCTCGAACGGCGAGAGCGCCGGTCTCCAAAACCGGAGGTTCGGGGTTCGAATCCCCGCGCCCCTGCCAGAGGAGTCACACTCCGCCCCGCCTCCCCTGAGCGGAGCCGCGGAGCCTGCTGCCCGTCGCGCCCCCCACGGTCTCGGTCCACGCCGCGCACGCATGACCGCGGTTTACGCCCCTGCAACGAAGGCTGGCGTACACTGGTGAGGGATAGATCCGTCGGAGGGGGACCGTTGAAGAGTGCGATCGTCGTTCTGGTGGCGTTCGCGGCCACCACCGGGCTCGCGCAGGCTCCCGCGACCGTGGCAGTCGCCCCGTTCTGGGACCTCAGCGCGGACGGGTGGAACGTGGACGCCGAGCACCTCAACGGGGCTCTGGGTACTCTACTGGCCCGAACGGGAGCGTTCCGCGTTGTGCCGCCGGAACGCGTCCTTGCGACGATGCGATCCCTGGGCCTAAGCCCCCCAGCCCTGTTCCACCCGGCGCGGGCCCGAGAGCTGGCTCAGGCCCTAGGGTGCGACCGGCTCGTGGTGGGACGCTGGACCCATCTGGACCTGCTCGGCCCTGCGGACGACACGGTGCTTCCGTTTCCGCGCCGGGGGGCCGGCCCCGCCATCGCCGTGCTAGAAGTTCGCGTGTACACGCCGAAGGGGTCCAGGCCATACTTCGAGGGCGTGTTCGACGCCACCGACCCGGCCGCAGGGGGTACGTCTGGGCTGCGCCAGGCTGCACTGGCGGTGCTCCGCAAGGTGGTCGCGGCGCTCACACGGTTGTAGCGCGCGGCGTGCTCGGGGAGCATTATCCCGCCAGGGTCTCGCCTGGCTGCAGGACCACGATCTCCAGGCCTTCGATGTCCCGGGTGGCCTCCCGCAGGGCCTCCGGGGTGCCCGTGAGGAGCGGGAAGGTGGCATAGTGCATGGGGATCACACACTTCACGCCGAGCAGCCGAATGGCGTAGGCCGCCTCCACAGGACCCATGGTGAACCGGTCGCCGATGGGCAGCATGGCCACGTCCGGCCGGTACAGCTCGCCGATCAGCCGCATGTCCCCGAACACGCACGTATCCCCTGCGTGGTAGAGGCGGAACCCGTCCTCCGTGTGGAGGATGTAACCCGCCGGGTCTCCTGCGTAGACCACGGAGCCATCCTCGCCCTGCGCCCCCGAGCTGTGGAACGCGTGCGTCATGGTGACCTGCAGTCCTTGAACGGCAATGGTACCCCCCTTGTTCATCTGTTCGAACCGTTCCAGACCCTGTCGGCTCAAGAACGCGCACACCTCCGGCATGGCCACCACCGTGGCTCCGGTGGCGCGGGCGAGCGGGACCACGTCCGCCGTGAGATGGTCGAAGTGCCCGTGGGTGATCAGGATCAGATCGGCCCGGTCCTGCCGGTGGTGCTCCGCAGGACACCGGGGGTTCCCCGCCAGCCAGGGATCGATGAAGACCACTTTGCCGCCCGGTGTGCCGATCTTGAAGCTCGCGTGGCCCAGGTAGGTGATGCTGAGGCCCTTGGGCAGGTTCATGGCGCACCTCCGCTGGTGTGAGGGTTTCTTCAGATCCTAGGATACTGCCATGGCGGTGAGATGGGAGTCCGCCCCGGGACGTCTTCTGCGACAGAGCCGAGGACGCATCGCTGCGGCGGTGGTCCTTGCCGGGCTGATGATGGCAGTCTCCGGAGGACCGCGGAGCCAGGAGCTCGGAGCCCCTGTCGTCGTGGCGGCAGCCGGCGACATCGCCTGCGATCCCCATGCACCCCGCGCTCGCGGTGAGTGTGCGGACGCGGAGACGGCCGAGCTGCTGCAGGGGGCCGACGCGGTCCTCATGCTCGGGGACGGGCAGTATCCCGACGGAGCCTTGGACCGGTACCGCGAGGGGTACGGTCACACCTGGGGCCGGTTTTTGGAGCGGACTTGGCCAGTCCCCGGCAATCACGAGTACGGCACGGCTGGAGCTCGAGGGTACTTTGAGTACTTCGGCGCCCGGGCTGGACCGCCGGGCCTGGGCTTCTACAGCGTGCGCTTGGGCAGCTGGCGAATCTTGGCCGTCAACTCCAACTGCTGGGCTGTGGGCGGCTGCGGCCCGGGTTCCCGGCAGTACTCGTGGCTGCTCCAGGAACTGGCGAGTGCCGGGGAGACCTGCGTGCTGGCGTTCTGGCACCACCCGCGGTTCTCGTGGGGTCGGTACACGGGGTACGGGCCTGTGGCCCCGATCTGGGAAGCCCTGTATCGCCGCGGTGCGGACGTCATCCTGGCTGCCCACGACCACAACTACCAGCGGTTCGCACCCCTGGACGGCGCCGGGCGACCGGACCAGAGGGGTGTCAGGCAGTTCGTGGTCGGGACCGGCGGGCGAAGCCTGTACCGAGCGCTCCAGCGCGGTGAGGTGCGACCGGAGTTTCTACGGGACGACCGGTTCGGCGTCCTGCGACTCAAACTGTACCCCGGCCGTTACACCTGGGAGTTTGTCACCACCCGTGGTGAGGTCCTCGACCGCGGCGCTTCTCACTGCAGCCCGCTCCGGTGAAGCGTGCCGGGTAAGGGTTCCTGGAACCGGTTCCAGGCGCGGAATCCTCGAACCAACGATCCCCTGTGAGCTCGGTTTAGGATTCACATTGGTGAGCACCTCGTCCACGAATTCCCTGCCTCGAGTCGAAGGCAGTGGAGCCTTCGTGCCAGCATGCCGCCGGCGATCTTCTCGATGCACGGGAGACGTCGGCGGCCCTGCGGAGGCGCCTCGGCCGGGCCGCGACGCCTGTCCCGTCACCGAGTGGGTCGCCCACGCCGTTGTTAGCCAGCCCCGCAAACTCCGCTCGCCGTAGACCTGGTCTGTCGAGGCGGGGCGCGAATTAAGGAAAGCTCCCCTGTGGCTTGCTGCGCAGGCTCGGGAGTCGGGGTCTCTGGCCGCTGTCCGTCTGGAGCGGCGTGGGCCGACGACGACCTCCTTGGGTGATGTGGGATGAGCAGGCAGCTTGGACGACTTGTCGTGGCCGGCATGGCACGAGCAGTATGAGGGAGCCCCAGCAAGGCTCGCGCCTCCTCCTCGTGTACCAGATCCCACACTCCCGTTGCGTATGCGTGGTAACTCGTCCAGGGGTACTCCTCCGGACGGTCGCACAATCCTACCTGCGCCGGCGCATCGTGGACGGTGCGAACCAGCGCCCACAAGCAACGTTCGTCGTCGCAGAGCGTCGCCTGATAACGGTCTCGGAACACGTGCCCCCGGACCCCAAAGCGCCGGTTGTGGCGCAGCGCGAAGCGGCGCTGGACGAAGTACATCACCTTCGCGAGAGGAACCGTGCCGCGGCGGCATACGAGGTGGACGTGGTTCGGAAGGAGCGCGTACGCGAGAACGCGGAGGTCGAACCTCCAGGCCACCTCCCGGAGCAGGGCGAGGTAAAACTCGTAATCGCCCGGCGTGTAAAAGATTCTTCGCTGCTGGTTGCCCTGGGCGGTCACGTGGTACACAGCTCCGGGTAGGTCGACCCGTCGTCTGCGCGGCACGGTAGCACCTCCCGTGGGGTCTCCACCAGACTAAACGACGGTGAGGAAAGTCCTGTCACGCCGGTGCCCGATGCCCTACGCGGGCGGCGCCGGCGGATCACTCAAACCGGAGGGAGTCGCCTCGACCCCGCCGCGAGCCGGGCTCAAGGCGACCCGCCGCCCGGTGGGGTTTGACCGGTGGTTGCCGCCGGGCGTTAGCTGTCGCTCGTGTGGCAGGGTATGATGCTACGTAATGGTTCCGGGAACCACGTTCCAGGAAGCCCTGGGGTCGCCTCGCCCAGGTTTCGAAAGACCTGGCACGGGAGCCGGCAGAGGGGGGCGGAGCTCGGGAGCCCACTCACTGGCGGTGGACCAGGAAGCATCCGCTGGAGCAGGGAGCCGGGGGAGGTACCAGGAACCAGTATCCCGCATGGGCCGAGTCTGGGTCGTGCTCCCCGCTTACAACGAGGAGGAGAACCTCCCCGGCTTGCTCGGTCATCTGGCCGCCCTGGGGTGGGAGTCCCTTCAGGTCCTGGTCGTGGACGACGGGAGCGCGGACCGCACCCGCGAAGTCGTCAGCGACTCCCCGGGCATCGCCGTGCACGTCGTTTCGCACGTGCGGAACCTGGGACTCGGGCGCGCCCTGGCCACCGGTTTCCGTGAGGTCCTCGCCCGCGCTTCGCCGGAGGACGTCCTCGTCACCCTGGACGCAGACGGGAGCCACCGCCCCGAACAGATCCCGGCGCTGGTTGCCGCACTCCGAGAGGGTGCGGACCTGGCCATCGCCTCGCGCTACCGTTCGGGCGCTTTAGTACGTGGCGTACCGCCTCACCGGAGGGCGCTGAGCCTGGCTGCTCGCGCGCTGCTGACCGTCCTGTTCCCCACTCCCGGGGTACGGGACTACACGTGTGGCTTCCGGGCGTACCGCGTGAGCCTTCTCCGCGCGGCAACGGATCGCTACGGTGAGCGGCTCATTGAGTCCCCGGGGTTTGCGGCGGCTGCGGAGATCTTGCTGAAACTCCGAGCCCTCCGCCCGACGGCCCGTGAGATCCCCATCGTGCTCCGTTACGACCTCAAGCGGGGCCACAGCAAGCTGCCTCCCCTTCGGACCATCCTCCAGTACCTTCGAATGCTGGTTAGGCTGGCCGCCTCCCGGTAGCCTCAGTTTTCTCCCCCGATCTGTGTCAAATCGAGTGCCTACCCCGTTCTCTCTCACGGAGACCGTGGGAGGTGGACCGTGCTCCAGGACATTCGTGTCGCTGGTTCGAGTTTGCTCGAAATCGTGGTGTCCTTGCAGTTGGCCGTCGTCCTGTTGAGCGCGCTCTGGCCTATCCAGCGGATCCTGATGGCGGCGTCCCAAGACGAGAGCCTGTCCGTTGCCGTGCGGACGCGCGCCATGCGGTTCGTGCAGGCCGAGCTGGAATACCTGCGCAGCTTAGAGTACGGGCGGTTCCGAGATCCCTCCCGGTGTGCGCTTGCGGGGCCTGCGCCGTTCCCACCAGTCCGCAGCCTTCCGGAAGGGCGTGAGCCGGACGAGCCGGTTCTGCCGGTCTTCCTGGCGCGCGCAGAGATCCGGATCGAGGATGAGACGTACGCGGGCGAGCCGAGGGACGGATGCGGGCCGCGCCGGGTGTGGGTCGTGGTGTACCACCCGCGGTCCGCGGAGCCGCTCGTCCGGGGCGCGTTGCTGCGGGTGAGACGTTGAGGGGGCCACGGTGAAACGCGAGGCAGGGGTAACCCTCTTTGAGGTCCTGGTGGCCCTGGGGCTCTTCGGTGCGCTCGCCGTTGCAGGCACCGCAGTCTTGGGGACGGCCGTGCGCCTTGCCTCCGCAGCGGCTCGGTGGGCGGAGGCGGAACACCACGCCAGGTCGGTCTTGGATCGGATGTGTGTGCGGCTCCGGGCCGTGGCGTCGGGTTCGGAGGCACCTGGGTTCGTGGTGGCGGACCGCTCTCGGGTCGAGTTCTGGGCCGACTTCGACCCGGAGGTCACAGGGCCCGAACTCTACGGCTTCTATTGGGGAAGCGACGGCGTCCTCCGGGAGCGATCGGGCGACGGGCGCTTCGCCTTGACCACTACAGATCACGGATTCCGTGTGACGTCGTTCCAGCTCGCGTACTTCAACCCCGCGGGCCGAGTTCTCGGCCCGCTTCCGCTGGATGCTGCTCAAAGGAGGGAGGTGGCGCGCGTGAGAATCACGGTGGTGTACTCCGTCCCGAGCACATCCCATGGAGCGCGCACTCTCGAATCCGAGGCTTACGTCGCAGTCCGGGCTGCGGTGGAGTGATCGCCATGCGCAGGCCGCAGGTCTCGGACGAACACGGCGCAGCGCTCCTGTTCACCGTGGCGCTGATGCTGGTGGCCACCGTGGCGGTGCAGGCTGTGCTGGCGGTGGTCGCACACGAGGCGCGGGCGGGTGCGACCTTCCGGGATAGCATCTGGGCCTTCTACGTGAGCGAGGCGGGGCTGGAGCGGGCGGTGTTCGAGCTGGGGCGAGATTCGGACTGGGCGGACCGAAAGGGCGCGACGGCGCTGCTGGGCACAGCGACCTCGGAGGCGGTCCTTTGCTTGGATCCCGCGGCCGAGGGAACCTGCCCGGAGCCCGCGGCATCGGTCCCCTTCCCGGATCGCGAACCCCTCGGAAGGTTTACGGTGCGACTGGCAACGCACGAGACCTCGAGGTGTACCGGGGCGTCCTGCCTGTGCGTGTGGGCGGCCGGACAGGCGGGCAGGGCGGTGCGAACGGTGGAAGCTGTCTTGACCCGCGACGGCCCTGAGGCCCCGGTGCGGATGGTGGGATGGCGAGAGGTGGTGGAGCGGTCGCGCGGACCCTGCCGGCCCTGAGGACCCGGCGCACGCTCCCGCGGGGATTCCTCCGGTGCTGTATGGAGGTGAGCTGTGCAGCCAACCGGGAACACCGAGTGCAACACCGAGTGCTGCCGAGGGCACGGGTACACACTCCTCGAGGTGGCGCTGAGTTTGGCGATCGCCGCCACGTTGCTCGGGCTGGCTCTCCCCAGCTTCCGCCACCTCCTGGCGGAGCGCAAGGCGGTCCACGCGGCCGGCGAGGTGCAGCGTGCCCTGCGGAGCGCGCAGCTGGCGGCAACGGCAGAAGCCGGCACACTACGCAGGGTCGAGGTGCGCTTCCAGGGCGGGGAGCGGCCGTGGGTGGAGGTGTGGGGTGTACCTTGGGAGTCCGCGGTCCCCGTCCTGCTGTGGTCGGGGCCGGTGGGCTCCTCCGGCGTCCGGGTGCGGAAGGAGGGCAGTGGCACGTTCACGGTCGGGTTCGCGGCCAGCGGCTCCCTCCTGGCCGGGGACCAGGGGACCCTGGAGGTGCGCAGTGGAGACGCGGTCCGGTACGTGGTGATCTCGCCTGTCACGGGCCGCGTGCGCGTGTCCTCCCGCCCTCCTTGAGCTGCTCGCGAAGGCTGCAGCAGCGACAACCGGGCCGCTCTCAAGCTCCAGCGGGGAGCCATAGGCTCGCACCTGGACTCCGCAACCTGCGCCTGCCGGGTAGAATCTGGCACGGAAATTGCCTTGATCCGCGTTCGGGCTGCCCTACGGGCTGACGCTCCTTCAAGGCAACGTTGCCCGGGCGCGCTGCGGGGTGGGCACAGCTGGTAAGGAGGAGGCTCGTTTGGAAGCCTGGCATCTGCTCGTGGCGACAGGTTACGCGGTCGCTGTGGCATATTGCCTGACCGGGGTCGACGATGTGCTCTCGGACCTTTTCTTCTGGTTCACGGCCGCCCGGCGTCACTGGAAGACCCGCCGGTACCCACGGTTCGACCTGGAGTGGCTGGAAGCGCGGGAGCAGCAGGCGGTGGCGATCCTAATTCCAGCCTGGCGGGAGGCCGGCGTTATCGGCCGGATGCTCCGCCACACCTGCGAGACGGTTCGCTACCGGAACTACCACATCTTCGTGGGCACCTATCCCAACGACCCGGACACCCGCCGGGAGGTCGACGAGGTGGCGTCCCGGTACCCGCAGGTCCACAACGTGGTGGGAAGGGTCGACGGACCCACCACGAAGGCCGACAACCTCAACCAGCTGGTCGCAGCCCTGAGGCACTTCGAAGCGGCAATGGACAGGCGCTTTGAGATCGTCGTCACGCACGACGCGGAGGACGTGATCCACCCGCTCTCTCTCCTCGTGTTCAACTACCTGCTCCCGCGCAAGGACATGGTGCAGCTGCCGGTGTTCCCGGTCCCGGTGCCCTTGTGGAAGGTCACGCACTGGACGTACGCGGACGAGTTTGCTGAGCGACACACAAAGGAACTCATTGCCCGCGAACGGACAGGCGGCTTTGTGCCCTCGGCGGGGGTGGGGACGGCCTACACGCGTCGGGCGTTGGACCTCCTCGCAGCCCGACACGGGGGCGAAGTCTTCTCGCCGGAAAGCCTCACGGAGGACTATTTGATGGGCCTGCGGCTCCGCCTGGAAGGCCTGAGCGCCGCCTTTGTGACCCAGCAGATGGGTTTCGTGGGTAGCGGGTGGAGGCGGTTGGATCGCTGGGTCGCCACGCAGGCCGTGTTCCCGCGGGAATTCGTTTCCGCGGTACGGCAGAAGGCCCGGTGGATCCTCGGCATCGCGATCCAGGGCTGGGTCACCACCGGCTGGCCTGGTCCGTGGGTGGTCCGGTGGAACCTGCTGCAGGACCGGAAGGTCCTCGTGACGAGCCTGGTGGGCGTGCTCGGCTACGTGTGGCTCCTCTTGGTGGCGGGCTACGAATGGGGACGTTGGCAGGGTCTGTGGGCCGGGCCCGCGGTGGTAGGCCAGGGCTCTTTACTCTGGCATCTAGTTGTGGCCGCGACCAGCGCGATGATCTGGAGGCTGGTTCACCGGGCGCTGGCGGCGGGCCGCATCTACGGGTTCTGGGCTGGCATCACTGCGCCCCCGCGCGCGGTGTTGTCCAATGTGATTAACTTCACGGCGGTGCTTTTGGCCCTGGCCCAATTCCTGCGCGCTCGCAAGGCACGAAGGCTCACCTGGGACAAGACGTCCCACGAACTCCCTGCCGGGCTCGATGCCCGGGCGTCAGGGCCACACACGCCCCCAGGCGCCGTGCAAGCCGAAACCGTCGTCCTTGAGGATGAAGGGCTCTTGGAGGCCCTCCGCCGAAGGCTGAACTCGCCCGATCCGCGGGTCCGGCGGCAGGCGCTGCGCGACATTCCCGCACACCTGGGGCCACGCCTCGTGTCGGCCATCTGGGAGCGACTGGCCGACCCGTCATGGCTCGTCCGGGCCGAAGCCTGCCGGGTGCTCGGGTTCCTGCGGTTGGAGGAGTCCGCGGATGCGCTCCGGCGCGCTGCCACAGATCCCGCCTGGGTCGTCCGGGCGAACGCGACGAAGGCGCTGGCGAAACTCGGGGACACGGGTGAGGACGCGTTGCTGGCGCTTTTGCGGGGGACGGATCGCTACGCTCGGGAGGCGGCCCTCGCCGCCATCGAGCAGAGCGGTCCGCTCCACCGAAACCTCCGCAAGCTCCACGGCCCGGAACCGGAGCAGCAGGCCAGGGCCCGGATGTTCTTTGAGGCGCTGGAGCGCGACGGCCCTTCACCCCTTGCGCGAGCCCTCTTGCGAGGAAGCGAAAGCCAGGAGCGCAAGAGGGGTCGAGAGATTGCCTGATCTCCCGTGAACTTCTCCGGATGGCATGTAATGTGCTCCGATCACCCCCGTAGCGCCAGGACAGGCGAAGGCGCCGAAAAGGCTGGACATTGCGAGGTATAATTATAAAAAAGGCAGGGCCGCGAAAGGGCAAACCCGCGGTGACGCGGGGGCGCAAAGCCACGGGGCTCACAGAGCCAGCCGGGCTGCCGAAGGCCGGGACAGGGACCACCGGGGTGTTGCGTCCACGTCCCGGTGGTCCCTGTCTGTTTCGGGGCGGGGAGGACGCCTTGGTCGGATGGACCGCGCGCAATAGATGGGGCTTCACAGTGCTGGAGACGTTGTTTGTGGTCGCGGTCCTCGGCGTGCTGGTGGCTCTTGCCCTCCCCGCCTACCGCAACGTGATGTTGGAGCGACGCGTCCAGAACGTCACCCGGGAGATCGCTGCAGACCTCCGCGTGGCCCAGCAGGCGGCCGTCGCGAAATCCGCCGAGGCGAAGTGCGTGGGGGTCGCGTTCCTGTCGAACCGGGTGGCCGTGTACGTCGTCCCGGAGGATGCCTCGTTCAACTGCTCCACGCCGACCGCCTCAGCCCTCCAGTCTTACGGGATCCTCATAACCTCGCAGGATTACCCGCCGGGTGTCGTGGTCAGCCCGAGCCCCGAGGATGCGGTCGCGTTCGGGCCGTCGGGGAGTCCCACCAGCAGCAACGGCAGTACGGCCTTCCAGGTCACGGTGTCGGGCGGGGCGTACACGCGTGCCGTGTGTGTCGGGGCGGCGGGCCTGGTCAGCGTGCCGTCCGCAGGGGAGGATTGCCCGTGAGGGGCCGCAGGAGGCTACACCCGGGCGTCGGGCAGGCCGGCCTCTCCATGCTGGAGGCTCTGGTGGCGGTCTCGCTGGTGATTGTGGTCCTGCTGGCCAGCGTCCAGGTGGTGACCCGTACGGTGGCCCAAATTGGTTACGCCCGGACCCCTCAGGCGGAACGGGCTGCGCGAGCGAAGTCCGCGGCGTTGCACTGGCTGCAGGCGGAGCTGGACTACCTGCGGTCCCGCGGATACGCGTATCTCGTCACGAACTACCTGACCCCTTCCGGCGGGTGGACGTCCGTGGACGGCGGTGCCGCCGTCGAACGGATCATCACGCCCACCACAAAGGAGCCGGGGGAGAGCGCTCTGCCCCGTGACTTCGCGAAGGCGGTGGTGCGGGTAGAGGTGGAAGGCGTGGAGGGCTGTCCAGCGGCCTGTGTGATCTCCGTGATGCGCGCCCGGGTCCGGTTGTACCGGGCCGAGGATGACTCCGTGCCCTTCGTGGAAGGAGCGACAAGCGTGGTGCGGCGATGAGACGGATCTGGCAGCTGAATCGGATGGGCCAGGGGGGCCTGACGCTGGTGGAGCTGCTGGTGGCCCTGGTCATGCTCGGGATCATCTTCGGAGGCATGTTCGCCTCCACCAGCGCCATGGCCCGCTCGTGGGCCGTGGGACAGCACCGGGTGGGCGTTCAGCAGACCGGCCGGGCTTCCCTGGACTGGATGATCCGCAGGATTCGGCTCGCCGGGCAGGGCTACGAGCGAACCTGGGCATCCTGCCTGCCCTTCTACAGGGTTGCGAAGCCCTCCCGGTTCACCTTCCGCGCGGACGTGGTGCAGGGGGACGGCGTCTGCGGGCCCCTGGAGGAGCTGGAGTACGCGGTCTCGGGAGGGCGTCTGGTGGAGACCCTCCGGGGGGCCGGAGGGGCGTCGGCCACCCGTGCCCTTACGGTGACCGAGGAAGTCGGGATCATCACGGTGACGGAGCTGAACTTCTGCTATTACGACATCTTTGACCAACTGATCCCGGACCAGACCCTGAGCGTGGTCAATGGCCAGGAGACCTGTTCCGGTTCGGTGCGCAGCGCCCGCCTGGGAGACATCTACCGGGTCAAAGTCCGGGTTCGGGTGGTGAGCGGACGCCAGGGAGAGATCCCCTTCGACATCGCGAGCCAGGCGGTACGCCGGCTGGAGGTACTGCCGTGAGACCAGGACAACTCCGGGATCAGTCAGGCGCCGCGTTGGTGGTGGCGCTATTGACCATCGTGATCATGGTCCTGCTGACGGCGGCTCTGGTGGTGGCCAGCATGACGGAGACCTTCAGCGCCCAGACCGCCGAGGATTCCTCGCGGGCGTTC